>JARLIW010000224.1 GCA_031291515.1 Beijerinckiaceae bacterium
ACTGGCGCGGCGGCGGGCGCCGGAGCCGCGGGCGGCGGAGGTGGCGCGGCCACGGGTTCGCGTTGCGCGTGGGCTTCGCCGGGACCGATCGCGCGCCGCTTGACCTTCTCGACGACCACGGTTTTGGTGCGGCCGTGGGAGAAGCTTTGCCTTACAACACCCGCCTCGACCGGCCGCTTGAGCGACAGCGTTTTGGAAGGCGTCTTCGTATCATTCATCAGTGTCGCGTCCTAAAAACATGTTCCCGAAGCGATGCACGTCCGAGCCCTTTTGGCTTGCCGTACGAAACCGCCCCACCTATTCGTCCACCGCGCCCCGGCCTTTGGAAAATTCCCCAGGCCCGGATCCGTCCCTACCTCGCAACCTGATCAAAACCCTTGATCCGGCTCATAAAATCTTCCCGACTTTTGCCATCCGCGCCGTCTTGGACGTCAAAAACCGGAACGGTAACTATAGCGCCATCACCCCGGAGAAATAACCCCGGCGATAAAAAATAGCTCTTTCGACAAGAGCTCGCGAAGCGGGTGGATTAAACCTGACGCACGGGCCAAGCGTCACGTTTAATCCACTTGAGCCAAAAACACGCATGCCGGGCAATGCCCGGCAACACCGAATAGAGCAGTTCACGCATCCGCGCTAGACGGAACCTCGGACCGATAGAGCATCAATCTCTGGCATCGCGCGAGGAAGGCTTTGCAAGCCGGACCGCCAGCAAGCGCCGCATGTATTACATTTGTCCGCCCCAAAGCCAAATCCAATTGGAGCGATGGGAAGAGTTTGATGACATCAGGGTGAACCGCCTGGTCGACTTGCCGCCGCAGCGCCCCCTCGATCTTGCGGATTCCATCTTCGCCCGCCTCCACGGCGTGGAGGATGGCGCCGGTCTTCCCACTCGCGATGGCCGCCTCGACCTTGGCGAAACCCGCCACCACGATCCCGGCTTTATTGGCCATCGAGAGTGCCTGAATGCAATCCCGCGTCAATAAGTCTTCCGTCTCGGCCGCCAAGGTGGGCGAGGCCGCCACCTTGGTTTTGAAGCCTCGCGCGAAGGCCTGCTTCTTGACCGCCTCGGCAACCAATCCGGCGTGAGCGAGGATCCAAACGCCCCGGCCCGGAAGCTTGCGCCGGATATCCGGCACGACGCTCAGGTCCGGCGCGAGAACGAAGCGGAGCATATGGTCCGGATCGCTCTTGCGCCGCGTGACGATGCACGTACGCTCCGGCCCCTCCTCGTCGTCCTTGACCCGCGCCATGATCGTTTCGCCTCAGCCCTCCGCGGCTTCTCCAGCCTCTTCAGCCTCGCTCGCCGCTTGCGGAGCGGCATCGGCTTCGATCCAACCTGCGGCGACGCGGGCGCGCATGATCAACGCCTCGGCATCCTCGCGCGACACTTCGAGCCCGTCGAGGAAGCCCGGGTGTTTCGTCGTTTCCCCGGCCTTGCGTTCGCTCCAGCCGGAGAGATCGTCGGTGGCGCAACCCGCGAGATCCTCGATCGTCTTGACGTCGTTCTCGCCGAATTTGATCAGCATCGGCAGCGTCACGCCTTCAATGCTCTTCAATTCGTCTTGAACGCCGAGCTCGATGCGCTTGGCATCCTGCTCGGCCTCGATCTTGGCGAGATAGTCGCGCGCCCGGGTTTGAATCTCGGACGCCGTATCCTCGTCGAATCCTTCGATCGACGCCAATTCGTCGGGCTCGACAAAGGCCAGTTCTTCCACCGAACGAAAGCCTTCCGAGGCGAGCAGCTGGCCGACGACTTCGTCGACGTCGAGCGCGCCCATGAAGGTCTGCGTCCGCTCGGCGAATTCCTTCTGCCGCCGCTCGGATTCCTCCGCCTCGGTCAGAATGTCGATGTCCCAACCGGTCAATTGCGAGGCGAGCCGCACGTTTTGTCCGCGTCGCCCGATCGCAAGGGATAATTGGTCATCGGGCACGACAACTTCAATACGCGACGAATCTTCGTCGAGCACGACTTTGACGACTTCGGCCGGCTGCAGCGCGTTGACGATGAAGGTCGCGCTATCGGGCGACCACGGAATGATGTCGATCTTTTCGCCTTGCAGCTCGTTCACGACCGCCTGGACGCGCGAGCCGCGCATGCCGACGCAGGCGCCGACGGGATCGATCGACGTATCGCGCGAGGTCACCGCGATCTTGGCGCGTGAACCGGGATCGCGAGCGACAGACTTCACTTCGATGACGCCGTCGTAAATTTCCGGCACTTCCTGCTTGAACAGTTTGGCCATGAACTGCGGATGGGTGCGCGAGAGGAAAATCTGCGGGCCGCGCTGCTCGCGCCGCACGTCGTAGACATAGGCGCGGGCGCGGTCGCCGGGCCGGAACAATTCGCGCGGGATCGCCTCGTCGCGGCGGATCGTCGCTTCGCCCCGGCCAAGATCGATGATCACATTGCCATATTCGACGCGCTTGACGACGCCGTTCACGATGTCGCCGATCCGATCCTTATATTCCTCGTACTGCCGGTCGCGCTCGGCCTCGCGCACCTTCTGCACGATGACCTGCTTGGCCGACTGCGCGGCGATGCGGCCGAAATCGAACGGCGGCAAGGTTTCGGCGATCCAGTCGCCGACCTGCGCGGCGGGGTTCTTCTTGCGGGCGTCGACGAGCAGGATCTGCGTCGCGTCGTTTTCGATCTCGTCGACGACGAGCAGCAGGCGCGAGAACCGGACCTCGCCCGTCTTCGGATTGATCTCGGCGCGGACCTCGGTCTCTTGCCCGTAGCGCGAACGCGCCGCCTTTTGCATCGCGTCTTCCATCGATTCCAGAACGATCTGGCGATCGATGGATTTTTCGCGCGCGACGGCGTCGGCGATTTGCAGAAGCTCGAGTTTA
>JARLIW010000038.1 GCA_031291515.1 Beijerinckiaceae bacterium
CGCCCGCCGCCTGCTTGTCTTCCTTGCCTTCGATGTCCTCGCCGGTCTCTTGATCGACGATGCGCATCGACAGGCGCACCTTGCCGCGATCGTCGAAGCCGAGAAGCTTGACCTTGACCTTCTGGCCTTCGGACACGACGTCGGAGCTTTTGGCGACGCGGCCCTTGGCGAGCTGCGAAATGTGGACGAGACCGTCCTTCGAGCCATAGAAATTCACGAAAGCGCCGAAGTCGACGACCTTGACGACCGTGCCTTCGTAGATCTGGCCGACTTCGGGGTCGGTCGCGATCGACTTGATCCAGGCGATCGCCGCCTTGATCGAATTGGCGTCGCTCGAGGCGACTTTCACGGTGCCGTCGTCCTCGATGTTGATCTTGGCGCCGGTCTTTTCGACGATTTCGCGGATCACCTTGCCGCCGGTGCCGATCACTTCGCGGATTTTGTCGGTCGGGATTTTGAGCGTCTCGATGCGCGGGGCGAATTCGCCGAGTTCGGCGCGCGCGCCGGTCAAGGCCTTCGCCATTTCGCCGAGGATGTGCAGACGCCCGCCCTTGGCCTGATCGAGCGCGACGCGCATGATCTCTTCGTTGATGCCGGTGATCTTGATGTCCATCTGGAGCGAGGTAATGCCCTCTTCCGTTCCGGCCACCTTGAAATCCATGTCGCCGAGGTGATCCTCGTCGCCGAGAATGTCGGACAGGACGGCGAAGCGTTCGCCTTCCAGGATCAGACCCATCGCGATGCCGGCCGTCGGGCGCTTCAACGGCACGCCGGCGTCCATCAGGGCGAGCGACGAGCCGCAGACCGTCGCCATCGACGACGAGCCGTTGGATTCGGTGATCTCCGACACGATGCGGATCGTGTAGGGGAATTCGCCGGCGGTCGGCAGCATCGGACGCACGGCGCGCCAGGCGAGCTTGCCATGGCCGATTTCGCGGCGGCCGGGCGAACCCATGCGGCCGGTCTCGCCGACGGAATAGGGAGGGAAGTTGTAATGGAGCAGGAAGCGCTCCTTGTAGGTGCCCTCGAGCGAATCGATGAATTGCTCGTCCTCGCCGGTGCCGAGCGTGGCGACGACCAGCGCTTGGGTTTCGCCGCGCGTGAACAGAGCCGAACCGTGGGCGCGGGGCAGGACGCCGACTTCGCAGACGATCGGGCGCACCGTCGTCAGGTCGCGGCCGTCGATGCGCAGGTTGGTGTCGAGCACGTTCCAGCGCACGACCTTGGCTTGCAGGTCGTGGAAGACGTGGGCGACTTCTTCCTTCGTGAAGGTCGGCTCTTCGCCCTCGGGGAACAGCGCGGCGGTGACCTTGGCCTTGACCGCGTCGACAGCCTTGTAGCGGTCTTGCTTCGCGGTGATCTTATAGGCTTCGCGCAAGTCCTTCTCGGCGATGGCGAGCACGGCCTTTTCAGCGGCGCCGTGGTCGGGCAGATGCAGATCGCGCGGTTCCTTCGCGGCCTTTTCGGCGAGGCGGATGATCGCCTCGATGACCGGCTGGAAGCCGCGATGGCCGGTCATGACGGCCTCGAGCATCGTGGCTTCGGAGAGTTCCTTGGCCTCGGATTCGACCATCAGCACGGCGTCGATCGTGCCGGCGACGACGAGATCGAGCGTCGATTCCTTGAGTTCGTCGACGGTCGGGTTGAGCTTGAGCACGCCGCCGATCTGGCCGACGCGCGCGGCGCCGATCGGACCCATGAAGGGAATGCCGGACAAGGTCAGCGCGGCGGAGGTCGCGACCATCGCGAGAATGTCGGGATCGTTCTCGAGATCATGCGAGAGAACGGTGACGACCACTTGCGTCTCGTTGCGATAGCCTTGCGGGAACAGCGGACGGATCGGGCGGTCGATCAAGCGGGAGACCAGCGTCTCTTTTTCGGAGGGACGGCCCTCGCGCTTGAAATAGCCGCCGGGGATGCGGCCCGCGGCAAAGGCCTTTTCCTGGTAATTGACGGTGAGCGGGAAGAAATCCTGCCCCGGCTTGGCCGACTTGGCGCCGACGACGGTGGCGAGAACGGTGGTTTCGCCATAGGAGGCGAGCACGGCGCCATCGGCCTGGCGCGCGATCTTGCCGGTTTCGAGCACGAGCGGACGCCCGGCCCATTCGATCACTTCGCGATGTACAGTAAACATGAATTGTCTTTCGTTATGGCTAAAGACGCGGTCTGAGCCACAAGCAAGACGGCGAGACGTCGCCGGAGTCCAAGGAGCCGATGTTTCCCTCGATCCGCGGCGCCCGGCGATCCTGCCATGGCACGTTTGGCTTTGCCGTGCGGGCCATTGAAGGCCCCGATTGACCCGGCAGCCCCATGCCGCCCGGCCGTGAATTGGCGCGGAACCGTTCCGCGCCGGTGGGAATGAACGCAACGCTCGCAAGCTTTACGAAATCTTGGCACCGCCGTCATGCCCGGCCTCGTGCCGGGCATGACGCGCCAAAGCTCCAGCGTTTTACCGGCGGATGCCGAGACGCTCGATGATGGACTTGTAGCGCGGCTCGTCCTTGCTCTTGACGTAGTCGAGCAGCTGACGGCGTTGCGACACCATTTTCAACAAGCCGCGGCGCGAATGATTGTCCTTCGCATGCGTCTTGAAATGATCGGTCAGATTGGTGATGCGCGTCGTGAGAATCGCGATCTGCACCTCGGGCGAACCCGTGTCGCCAACCTTATTGGCATATTCGGCGATGAGCGCTTGCTTGCGCTCTGCGGTAATCGACATCGGTGGTCCTTTCAAATCAAGGGAAAGACCATCCGTAACTCTTTGAAAAAGCGAGGGGATGGCCGGGAAACACTTTGGTGGCCGCCGGGCCGGGATGTCGTCCAGCCGGGTGGGCAGCAAAGCGGGGCGCAGCCCTCAACGGACTGACGCTGGCGCCCTTATACAGCAACGCACGCGAATCGGAAGCGGCTTTTTTGCGGATTGGGCGTCCGGCGCCGGCATCGCCCTTGCGCCGGACCCCCGCCTGCGCTACATGTTTTGGATCAACCTCATCATCAAGCGTTTGTGAGTGGGCCCAGCCGGACCCGCTCTTTTTGTATCTGAGAAGCTGCACCCGTTTTGAGCGACACCCCGAATCTCGATCTCCTCGACGAACCCAGGCTCGACCACGAGTCGGGTCAGGCCTTGCTCGTCGCCAATATCGCCGGGCCGGTGTTGCGCGATCTCGGTTATCGGCTCGTGCGGGTCAAGCTGTCGCTCGGCGGCACGACGATTTTGCAGATCATGGTCGAGCGGCCGGACGGCACGCTGACCGTCGACGATTGCGAGAAGGTCAGCGAGGCGCTCTCCCCCGCGCTCGACGTCGACGATCCCGTCAAACAGGCCTATCGGCTCGAGATTTCGTCGCCCGGCATCGACCGGCCGCTGGTGCGGCTGTCCGATTTCCGCCGCGCCGTGGGCCAGGAAGCCAAGATCGAGACGCATGTCCTGGTCGAGGGGCGCAAGCGCTTTCGCGGACGCATCGATTCGCTCGACGAGACCGGCCCGGTGCCGCTGATCGTCTTCACCCGATCCGACACCAAGCCCGGCGAGACCGAGACGGTCAAGCTTCCCGTCGGCGATGTCGCCGACGGCCGGCTGATTCTCACCGACGAGTTGATTCGCGAGACTCTGCGGGCCGCCAAGGCCGCGCGCGAAGCGGCCGGCTTGCCCGAGGAGCCTGAGGACACCGACGACGCGGCGCCCGCGCCGGAGGTCCCCGCGCGAGGTCCGGGCCGGTTCGCCGCCAAAAACGCCTTGAAAGCCAAACCGTTGATTCCCCCAGGGGCGCGCAAGCCCCGCTAGTCACCGCCGCGCCGCGTGCGCAAGATTGAACGCTGAGGAGAATAGAGATGGCCATTAGCGCCAATAAACTCGAGCTTCTGCAAATCGCCGACGCCGTCGCGCGCGAAAAATCCATCGATCGCCAGATCGTTCTGGAATCGATGGAAGACGCGATGCAAAAGGCGGCGCGTTCGCGCTACGGGCAAGAGACCGAGGTCCGCGCCGA
>JARLIW010000225.1 GCA_031291515.1 Beijerinckiaceae bacterium
GAGACCGGACTTGTCCTTCGCGCGGCCGATGCGGAGGATGGTCGCGAGATCTGTTATGGCGACCTCGCGGATATCGGCATGGCGACGGGCTAGCGGGAACCTATCGGAGCCGGTGACGACATGGCGGCGATCCGTCGCGATCATGGATCGTCTTGCGGCCGGAAGACGGGATATCGAAGCGAAGGTGATCGCTCTTGCGGAATCCGTGGCGCATCTATCTGACAAGGATCTAGGCCTCGCCCTTCGCACGTTCGATCAGACCCTCTCTCGATACCTTTTCGGCGACCGCAAATTCGGGTTCACTGGGCGTGTTTCGGAGTCGATCCCACCGCTCGATTCGTCCGACCGGAAACGTCCTTGAAGGATACGCGCCTTCCTAGGCGATGAAAAAGGCGATGGATCAGTCGCGACAAGAAAAATCGACTTTCCGAGATCGGCGCCTGCGCGATCGCTTCGTAGCGATAATCCCGGCGGCTTTCCCACTCCGATAGGTAGGGGAGACAAATCGTCCAGAAGTCGCCCACGGGCTTTTTCGGGCGGCCCGAAGGCCGCCCCTGAAATCGCCTTAACGTGTTGATTTTAATTTGATTTCGATGGTGGGCGCGCACAGGCTCGAACTGTGGACCCGCTGATTAAGAGTCAGCTGCTCTACCAACTGAGCTACGCGCCCATCGAAATCGTCGCAGCGGACGGAACCGCCCGCTGCGAAGGCGTGCCACATACCAAGGCGGGGCCGTGAAGTCCAGCGCCCCGCCCTAAAAAAATTAGCTGGCGAGCGTATCGGGGCGTAATTTTCCGCGTTTGACGATCAGCTTGTTCAACGCGGCGATATAGGCGCGGGCCGAGGCGACGAGCGTGTCGGGATCGGCGCCGCGCGCCGTCACCTGTTTCTCGCCCTCGGAGAGCCGCACGGAGACTTCCGCCTGCGCATCGGTGCCGGATGTGACCGCATGGACCTGATAGAGCTCCAGCACCGCGCTATGCGGCACCAGATTGACGATGGCGTTGAAGATCGCATCCACGGGCCCATTGCCGCTCGCCTTGTAGGTCCGGCGCTCGCCATCGATGTCGAGCGCGATCTCGGCGGTCTGCGGGCCGGTCGTGCCGGCCACGACGGCCAGGCTCGCGAGCTTGATCCGCTCATGCGCATGGCCGATCTCGTCGTCGACCAAGGCTTCGATATCCTCGTCGTAGACGATCTTTTTCTTGTCGGCCAAGTCCTTGAAGCGGGTGAACGCATCCTGCAAGGCATTGTCGCCGAGCACGTAACCCAAATCCTTGAGCTTCTCCTTGAAGGCGTGACGGCCCGAGTGCTTGCCCATGACCAGCGACGTCTTGGCGACGCCGACGCTTTCGGGCGTCATGATCTCGTAGGTCAGCGCGTTCTTCAACACGCCGTCCTGGTGAATACCGCTCTCATGCGCGAAGGCGTTCCGGCCCACGATCGCCTTGTTATATTGCACGGGAAAGGACGAGACGGCCGACACGAGTTTCGAGGCGCGCGTCAGCATCGTGGCATCGATGCCATTGGAATAGTGCAAGAAATCGCGCCGCGTCTTGATCGCCATCACCACCTCTTCCAAGGCGGCATTGCCCGCGCGCTCGCCGAGCCCGTTGATCGTGCATTCGATCTGCCGCGCGCCGCCCGCGAGTCCCGCCAAGGAATTGGCGACCGCGAGGCCCAAATCGTCGTGGCAATGGACCGAAAAGATCGCCTTGTCCGAATTGGGCACGCGCGCGCGCACATTGCGGAACATCGCCTCGTATTCGGCTGGGACGGCATAGCCGACCGTATCGGGAAGATTGATCGTCGTGGCGCCAGCCTTGATCGCGGCCTCGACGCAACGGCAGAGATAATCGAGCGGCGTGCGGGTCGCGTCCATGGCCGACCATTCGACATCGGCGACGAGATTGCGCGCCTGGGTGACCGTGCGCGCGATGATCTCGAGAACCTGCTCCTCGTTCTTGTTCATCTGATGGGCCAGATGAATCGGCGAGGTCGAGACGAACGTATGGATGCGCGGTTTCACGGCATGGCGCACGGCCTCGCCGCAGCGGGCGATATCCCCCTCGATCGCGCGGGCGAGACCGGCGACGCTGGCGCGCTTGGTCGCCTTGGCGATGGCCGAGACGGCTTCGAAATCGCCCTCGGAGGCAATGGGAAAGCCGGCCTCGATGATGTCGACGCCCATCGCGTCGAGCAGCGCCGCGACTTCAAGCTTATCCTCGAAAGTCATGGTGGCGCCGGGACATTGCTCGCCGTCGCGCAAGGTGGTGTCGAAAATGACGATGGGACTATTGTCCACGGCCTGTTGCGGCGCGGCGGACTCGTGAGTGATCGGTGGCATGGAGGTCATATCTGATATCCTGAAATCGTAGGGAGGGTTCTTGCGGCAATATCCCCTGAGCGCCCAGGCGTCACGCCCGGCCGGCCCTCAGGGGCGGCTAAGAAGCCCGAGCGCAAGCGAACGGCCCGCCAGGAGCGAAAGCTCCAGCATAAGGACCGCGTTGTCCGCAGATATGATTCCGGGAATGACTCGCATTGGAAAACTTTACTCTCAACCCCTTGCCGGAGCAAGCGGACTTTCCCGCTCTTTCGGCCGGGGCGGCAGGTTTTCGGCAAAGCCGGTACTCAAACCGCGCGCGACCATTTAAAATAGTTGGGCACGAAGGAGGCGCTTGATTCCATGGTTCATATTAGCATGTCCGCCGCTATTGTTGTTTTCCTCGCGGCCGCCGCCGCTCCGACGGGTTTGGCCGCGCAAAGGCTACCCTCTGAAGGCGGCTGCGCGGGCGCGATCGACAGCTATCAGGGGATCGTCAAATCCGATCTCGCGACCGGCAATGTCGAGCGACAAGTCTATGACGCGATCGAACGGGAATTGAGCAGCGCGGCCGCCGCCTGCCAAGCCGGACGCGACGGACAGGCCCGCGCGCTCGTCGCCGCTTCCAAGGAGCGGCACGGCTATCATAATTGAAAGGGCGGCGTTCTGGCGACGAGGACGCCGGTACGAAGCTTGGGCTCCATCAGAGGTGGATCCAGACTTTGCGAAGATCGGAGCCGAGGCAGGCCGCAATTGCCTTCTCTTGCTCCTCGTTCGTATCGAGCCCAGGCCGCATGGACTCGAGGGCAAACCGTCCGAACGCAGCGGGCCAAACAAAGTTGAGATCATTCAACGATGTGTGCAGCCCGCAGCATGGCGTGGTGACGGACAGGTCGGCGAAATGGTTCTCGCGGTAGACCTTGTCGGTGGTTTCGTAAAACCAATCTTCGAGATCGGCGCCACAGGCGGCGCAGTCGACGCCACTCCAGTTCTCGCAGGGGTGATGAAATTCGACATCATCCGTAAAGATCGCTTCGATGGTTTGGGCATTCGGCGCAATCGACTTGAAGAGCTCGACGGCCCGCTCGGCATCCGCTTTTGTCGGCTGCCATGTTGGATCGGTTGGAACAAACATCAGAAAATGGTCGGACATCGACGCGATTCCTTGAGCGTCAAACCTAGAGTTGCACAATCCACTTTAGAGAACGCGATACTCGCGTTCCAAAACCCCATCGTCAATGTCCCGCCATGAACTCCGGCAGCCAATTTTCATGCGCGGCGCGCAAATCGGCGAGCGGAACGGGCGCCTCCGGCCCGAGCGTCAGC
>JARLIW010000226.1 GCA_031291515.1 Beijerinckiaceae bacterium
CGTCGTTGCTTTAAGTCGTGTCTCCCGTTTGGCGGGATTCACCGGTTCGCTCCGGCTGCCGGTTTTTACGGATGGTTCACCGGCCTCTTGTCCGGAACCCCATCCACCGACACACGACCACAGGCACGTGCGATTTGGGCAAGATCGTAAATACGCGTGTTTTCAGGATTCGCAAGCGCTTTTTTGGGCAGCGCGCGATTTTTTTGGGCGGCGTTGGAACAGGGCCGCAAATCCGACGCCTCCGAAAGATAACCTTGACGGGAATTTTGAATTATATTTTCCTTTAGGTTGTTTAGGGGCGGTAGCGGGGGGCGGGGCGATGGGACGATTGGTTTCGGCGGCAATCCGCGGCACCTCGGAAACGACGATGCCGATTGCCACGCTCAGCGCGGTCTCCGTCCACGCGCTCAATGCGGGCGTGCATGCGCAGCACAAGCCGCCAAGCAGCGCCGGAGATGACAATTACGCCGAGCGTATCGCCAAATACGTTCCGGCCGAAGTCATCGCGTTTTTCGTCACGGCGGACAGTCTTTTCCCAGATCCAAACGACACGATACCGAGCGCATGTGGTAGTATAATTAATATGCATTGCTTCATTTCGAACCCGAATATACTTCCCGCGATCGTTGTCTTTGTCATAGGGCTCGTGGCGACGCCGCTTTACGTGTGGCGGATGCGTGATGACGGCGAGCCTTGGGGCATCCATGCCATCATGGCGACAATTGCCTTTGTGATCTGGGCGTATGGAATGCACGCGCATATTTTTGTCGGCGCGCTTTACAGTGCCGCGTGGCGCACGTTCTTCATCTTGCTTTTTTCGTTGGCGAGCGGGTTCATCGTTCCGACCAAACCGGCGCCGGCATCGGGCGGAAAGTAATACGCGGCGACGGGGTATCGTCCGCAAGAAATGCGCGTTCCTGTTGCACGATATTGCATCGGGAATGACTGTGCTGTTGCTCCGGCGTTTCGGGTTGAGGTCATCGAATGAATAAAGGTTCGCTAACCCAGTCTGCTATCGATCATATTCTGGCGCGGAAAGAGCTTTTTATTTCACCGCGTAAAAATAAGGACAGATTCGATCTTATTCCCGTCTTGCAGTATTGTTTCCGAAGTTATGCTACTTATAAAGATGGTACGCAACGGGGATTTGGTAGCGGGTTTACTTTGTTTTTTAAGACAGAACGGGAAATTTCACAGTATGATTATGAAAAGATCGATATTGGAAGC
The DNA here is from genome assembly GCA_031291515.1 of Beijerinckiaceae bacterium. Classification (GTDB taxonomy): domain Bacteria; phylum Pseudomonadota; class Alphaproteobacteria; order Rhizobiales; family Beijerinckiaceae; genus RH-AL1. The sequence goes on from JARLIW010000226.1 coordinate 1,228, forward strand.
AATTCGTTCATTGCATTGGGCGGCGTAGCTGGCCTCGGCCCCGAATATCGGCGGATCGATTGGGGCAACGGGAAATTTTGCTGGGTGTAGAGCCCGCGCCCCTCCAGCCCACATCCACACCTCGCGCGCAAACCCCGCTTCCCATCGCCCCGCGCCCCTGCTATCCCGCCTGCATGACCACCCATTCCATCGACAACATCCGCAACTTCTCCATCGTCGCGCATATCGACCATGGCAAATCCACCCTGGCCGACCGGCTGATCCAGGCGACTGGCACGGTCGCGGCGCGCGACATGAGCGAGCAGATGCTCGATTCCATGGATATCGAGCGCGAGCGCGGCATTACCATCAAGGCGCAGACGGTGCGTCTCGAATACAAGGCGCTGGATGGCAAGACCTATATCCTGAACCTCATGGACACGCCCGGCCATGTGGACTTTGCCTACGAGGTCTCGCGCTCGCTCGCGGCCTGCGAGGGCTCGCTTCTGGTGGTCGATGCGAGCCAGGGCGTCGAGGCGCAGACGCTCGCCAATGTCTATCACGCGCTCGATGCCGGCCACGAGATCGTGCCGGTCCTCAACAAGATCGACCTTCCCGCCGCCGAGCCCGACCGGATCAAGCAGCAGATCGAGGATGTGATCGGCATCGATGCGTCGAACGCCGTGCCAATCTCGGCCAAGACCGGCCTCAACATCGATCTCGTGCTCGAGGCCATCGTCACGCGGCTTCCCCCGCCCAAGGGCGACGAGACCGCGCCGCTCAAGGCGCTGCTGGTCGACAGCTGGTACGATGCCTATCTCGGCGTCGTCGTGCTGGTGCGGGTGATCGACGGGTCGCTGCGCAAGGGCCAGAAGATCAAGATGCTCGGAACGGACGCGCATTACGAGGTCGACCGGATCGGCGTGTTCACGCCCAAGATGAAGGATGCCGTGACGCTCGGGCCGGGCGAGATGGGCTTCATCACCGCGCAGATCAAGCAAGTCGCCGATACCCGCGTCGGCGATACGATCACCGACGAGAAGAAGGGCTGCGCCGAGGCGCTGCCGGGCTTCAAGCCGGCTCAGCCCGTCGTGTTTTGCGGCCTCTTTCCGGTGGATGCCGCCGACTTCGAGGATTTACGCGCGGCGATGGGGCGGTTGCGGCTCAACGATGCGAGCTTTTCCTACGAAATGGAAAGCTCGGCCGCGCTCGGCTTCGGGTTCCGTTGCGGCTTTCTGGGCCTGCTCCACCTCGAAATCATTCAGGAGCGGCTCGAGCGCGAGTTCAATCTCGATCTGATCGCGACCGCGCCGAGCGTGATCTACAAGATCAAACTGCGCGACGGCAGCGAGATCGATCTGCATAATCCCGCCGACATGCCCGACCCGACCGTCATCTTGGCGATCGAGGAGCCGTGGATTCGCGCGACCATCCTGACGCCCGACGATTATTTGGGGGCGGTGCTCAAGCTCTGTCAGGACCGGCGCGGCATCCAGGTCGATTTGAACTATGTCGGCAAGCGCGCGATGGCGACCTACGATTTGCCGCTCAACGAAGTGGTGTTCGATTTCTACGACCGGCTCAAGTCGATCTCGAAAGGCTATGCGAGTTTCGACTACACGATCACGGATTACAAAGAGGGCGACCTCGTCAAAATGTCGATCCTCGTCAATGCCGAGCCGGTCGATGCGCTGTCGATGCTGGTCCACCGCGACCGCGCCGATTCCCGTGGCCGCGGCATGGTCGAAAAGCTCAAGGATCTGATCCCCCAGCACATGTTCGTCATCCCGATCCAGGCCGCGATCGGCGGCAAGATCATCGCGCGCGAGACCGTGCGCGCGATGCGCAAGGACGTGACCGCCAAATGCTACGGCGGCGACGCGACCCGCAAGCGCAAGCTGCTCGAGAAGCAGAAGGCCGGCAAGAAGAAGATGCGCCAGTTCGGGAAAGTGGAGATCCCGCAGGAGGCCTTCATCGCGGCGTTGAAGATGGAGTGAGATCGCGTATATTTATCAACGGCGTTAGAGGATGGTTCCATGAGCCTTATGCAAAGCGAGGTTTTCGAAGCTTTTCGGGCGATCGATATTCCCGAGGATAAAGCGCTCAAGGCCGCCACCGCTCTGAGCAAGCGCGACGACGACGTTTCCTCGCTGAAGAGCGAATTGCTCGTCCTGAAATGGATGATGGGCTTCGTGCTGGCTTTTCAGATCGCGATATTCGCGAAGTTGTTTTTGCACTGAGGAAGACCTTCGCGCGACAGCGACCCGCAAGCCGCTCGAGAAGCAGAAAGCCGGCAAGAAGACGATGCGCCAGTTCGGGAAGGTCGAGATCCCGCAGGAGGCGTTCATCGCGGCGTTGAAGATGGAGTGAGGGGGGGATCGCGTACGCGGGGATGACATAAAAAGCTGTCTGATTCCGCGAACCAGACAGCCAAGGCTCAGGGCGCTCCTACCGCGCAAATCGGCTCATGCCTTGTCCGGACCGGACGAGGCAATCAGTAATTTAGTTTCCCCAATCCGCGTATTTTTCGCAGGTTTTATTGGTGGACTTGCCCTTGGCGGTTTCCGAAAACTTGCCGAGGCTCCCCTTGAAGTCTTCGGGGGTCTCATTCCACATGCAGGTGCACCAGGCTTCGGCTTTGGTCTGCCCCTTGATGGGGCTCGCTGCTTTTCCGCCTTCATATTGGGTCGCGGAAAATTTGAGGCAGGACGCATACTGCGCATCGCCAGCCGGCACCGTATTATATTCATCCTCTGCCATCGCCGCCGTGGCGAAACCGAGACCAATTGTAACAAAGGCTGCCTTGAGAAGGAAATTCACAATCGTAACTCCACGTCCTGAAAAGGATCTCACGGATACGTGCAAATTGGCGAGATGACAAGGCTGCTAGGGTCCAGATGGGGGCCGTATTAGATCGTCTTGACATATTTTTTATTTCAGGAGCGCTTCGCTTTTTTTGGTAAAATGCCAAAATTACGAAAAATTTTTGCGGTAGCGTGACGGAATTACATTCGAAAACCCATCACACTGTCGCTTTAACTTCATATCATTCGCTGCTCAATCCTATTGCGCAACCCCAAGCATCTTGAATCCGCGGCGCGCAAACCATCGCTGCCCTTAAATCCGAATATTGTCGCCTTCCTCACGTTTCGCGCTCGTCGAGGCGCGTTCCTCGCCCCCGGTCCTGTCGTAAACCCCACGCGCGCCTTCTCGCCGGGAGGCTGAACCCACAATTTTCCGAGGCGCGCAACCCTCGCGCCGGCCCGGTGCAGAAATTGCTCTTTCACCCCTCAAAGATCATTCGGGCGCGTGCCGCCCGTCGTCGCGAGGAGTTTTCATGCCGATTTACGCATATAAGTGCCAAGGCTGCGGCGCCGAATTCGAGACCTTGGTGCGCTCGAACGAGGTTCCCGTCTGCACGTCTTGCGGGTCCGGCGACTTGCGGCAGCAGATCGGGCAGATAAGCTCGGAGATCAAATATCCGGGCATCGCCAAATCCTGGCGCCAGGCGGCCGCGCGGTCGGGAGATCTCTCCAATTTCAGCCGCAAGGAGGGGCGGCCAAAGTCGAATTGAAACGAACCCGCGCCAAAGCCCAGCCGCGGAATTGCCGGAACGCGCAACATTTCCAACGCTCGTGCTGAATCCCTCGCGCCCCCTCTTCTCCTGCCCTCTGCTCTTCGATATAGAGTCGCCTTGACGAGAGGGGCGCGGGCGCTTGGGCCCCGCCCAAGGGACAAAAAATGTCACAGGACATTGCGGGCGGATCTCTTCCCAGGCGGCGGATGGCATGACGGTGTCCGTTGCGGATGCGCAAGGCACGGCGCCCGTCGATGCTCCCGAGCATCATCATAAGTCGTCGCTCGCCGCCATGGCGGTCGGATCGATTGGCGTCGTCTACGGCGACATCGGGACGAGTCCGCTTTACGCGCTCAGGGAATCGCTCGCTCATTCCAAGGTGATCGGCCTCCATGACACCACCGTGATCGGCACGGTGTCGCTGCTGGTATGGGCGCTGTTTTTCACCGTCACCGCGAAATACGTGCTGTTTTTGATGCGCGCCGACAACAAGGGCGAGGGCGGCACGCTGTCCTTGATGGCGCTGGCCAATAATTCCCTTGGCCGGGTTTCCGGCGTCGTTTTCTTGCTCGGCGTCGCCGGCGCCGCCCTGTTTTCTGGCGACGCGATCATCACGCCCGCCATTTCCGTGCTCTCCGCGCTCGAGGGGCTCGAGCTGATCACGCCGGTCTTCGATCCCTATATCCTGCCGATCACCGTTTTCATTCTGGTGACCCTGTTTTTCGTTCAGCAGACCGGAACGGCGCGCGTGGCCTCGTTTTTCGGGCCGATCATGGTGATCTTTTTCGCGGTGATCGGTATTTTGGGCGTGATCCACATCGGCGATGCTCCGCGGATTTTCCAGGCCTTCAATCCTTGGAACGGTCTGACCTTTCTCTTTAGCCACGGGTTTCTCGGCTTCGTCGTCTTGGGTTCCGTCTTTCTGTCGGTCACGGGCGCGGAAGCGCTCTATGCCGACATGGGGCATTTCGGTCGGTTTCCAATTCAAGCCGCGTGGCTCACGTTCGTGCTGCCGGCGCTGTTGCTCAATTATCTGGGGCAGGGCGCGCTCGTTTTGGCCGACCCCAAGACGGTTGAAAACCCGTTCTTCCTTCTCGCTCCCTCGTGGGCCCTTTTGCCCCTAGTCATTCTCTCGACTGTCGCGACGGTCATCGCGAGCCAGGCGGTCATTACCGGGGCGTTTTCGATCACGCGCCAGGCCATTCAGCTCGGTCTGCTCCCGCGCATGCTGATTATGCATACGTCGGAGATGCAAGAGGGCCAGATCTTCATTCCCCGCGTCAATCGGATGCTCTTGATCGGCGTTCTCGCCTTGGTTCTGATGTTCAAGAATTCGAGCGCGCTCGCCAATGCGTACGGCATCGCGGTGACAGGCACGATGTGCGTCACGACGGCCTTGGCTTTTGTGGTGGTTTGGAAAAATTGGCACTGGCCGATCTGGGCGTCGCTCGCCTTCATTTCGGTCTTCCTCGCGGTCGATCTTGCCTTCCTCGCCGCCAATCTCGTCAAGGTGATCGAAGGCGGCTGGGTGCCGCTATTGCTCGCCGGGTGCTCGATGGTCGTGATGTGGACCTGGGTGCGCGGCAATTCCTTGCTGGCGATCAAGACGAAGCGCGATTCGATCCCCTTGCTCGAATTGATCAAGATGCTCGAAAAGTCGAAGCCGACGCGGGTCGCGGGCACCGCGATCTTTTTGACCAATCAGCCCGAAACCGCGCCTTCTTCGTTGCTGCACAATCTCAAGCACAATAAAGTGCTCCATGAGCGGATTCTGATCATGTGCGTGAAGACGGAGGGAACGCCGCGCGTGCCCGTTTCCAAGCGCTACGAGATCGAAAAAATCACCGGCGATTTCACCAAGGTCATCCTGCATTACGGCTATATGGAAAGTCCGCGCGTCCCCGCCGCTTTGGCGAGCTTGCGTAAATCCGGTTTGAAGTTTGATATTATGACGACGTCGTTCTTTCTGGGGCGCCGCACGATCAAAACGTCGCCGACGTCGGGCATGCCCTTGTGGCAAGATAAATTGTTCGTCGCTTTATCGAAACAGGCCGCAAATGCCACGGACTTCTTTTCCATTCCCTCCGGCCGGGTCGTCGAGCTGGGAGCCCAAGTCACGGTCTAGCGCGGGTTTGGACTCGACGCGTCGATCAGGAGGTCGATCGAAAACCGCCCTCTTGTCCACAGGTCCGGCCACATCCGATGCGTAAGACCGATCGCGATCAAGCCCCATTCATCGACGATGTCGCGATTGCGACCGAGGTGACCAAGCCGTCGCCGATGATGGTGCAATATCTCGCGATCAAAGCCGCCCATCCCGATGCGCTTTTGTTCTATCGCATGGGCGATTTTTACGAGCTTTTCTTTGGCGATGCGGAGATTGCGGCGAAGGCGCTCGGCATCGTGCTGACGCGCCGGGGCAAGCACGAGGGCGCGGACATTCCGATGTGCGGCGTTCCAGTCGAGCGCTCCGACGATTATCTCCATCGCTTGATCGAGCAGGGGCATCGCGTCGCGATTTGCGAGCAGATCGAGGATCCGGCCGAGGCGCGAAAGCGCGGGGCCAAATCGGTTGTCGAGCGCGCCGTCGTGCGCTTGGTGACGCCGGGCACCTTGACGGAAGACCGGCTTCTCGAGCCTGGCCGCGCCAATTGGCTCCTCGCGTTCGCGCGAACCAAAAGCGAGGCGGGCGGCTGGCTTTTTGGTTTGGCGGCGATCGATATTTCCACCGGCGCTTTCGAGGTGTCGGAAGCGCCGCTGGCGTTGCTCGGCAATGAAATCGGGCGGATCGATCCACGCGAAATCATCGTACCCGATGCGATTGCCGCGATCCCCGAGGTCGCGCGTCTGCTCGCGGAACACAAGGCGCCGGTGACGAAACTCGGCCGCGAGCCCGGTTCCGCCGAGCGCCGTCTGCTCGACTTCTTTGGTTTGGCGACGCTCGAAGGTCTCGGCGACTTGTCGGGGCCGGAAATAGCCGCCGCGGCCACCGCAATTTTCTATCTCGAGCGCACGCAATGCGGCGCCCGTCCCAATTTGCAGCCACCGCGCCGGACACGCCGCGCGAGCCATATGGAAGTGGACGCGGCCACACGCGCCAATCTCGAATTGACGCGCACGCTTGCGGGCGCGCGCGAGGGTGCGCTGCTTGCGGCCATCGACCGGTGCGCGACGCCAGCGGGCAGCCGCCTGCTTGCGGCGCATCTGTCCAATCCGCTGACGGATCGCGGCGCCATCGAGTCCCGGCTCGAGGCCGTCGCCTTCCTGCTCGAACATCGCGAGCTTCGTGCCGGGATTCGCGCCAATCTCAAGACGGCTCCCGATCTGGCGCGGGCTCTGTCGCGCGTCGGGCTCAACCGCGCGGGTCCACGCGATCTCGCCGCCTTGCGCGACGGCCTTGGCGCCGCTCGCGCGCTGGCTCTGTCGTTTGACGACGCGGCTTTTCCCTTGAGCCCGCCGCCGCCGCTTTTGCTCGCCGCGGCGCAAAAGCTCGTTGCGCCCAGCGCCGCGCTGGCGACGGACCTCACCGACGCGCTGAGTGATGCGTTGCCGTTGCAACGTCGCGATGGCGGGTTCGTGCGCGAGGGCCGCGATGCCGCGCTCGATGAAATGCGGGCCTTGCGTGACGAAAGCCGCCAGGTGATCGCGGCTTTGCAGGCGCGCTATTGCGACCTCGCCGATACCAAGCGTCTCAAAGTCAAACACAATAATATGCTCGGCTATTACGTGGAGGTGCCGCAGGCCCTGGGCGAGCGTTTTCTCGAGCCGCCGCTCAACGCGACTTTTATTCATCGTCAAACGATGATCGATGCGATGCGTTTTTCGACGACCGAGCTTGCGGAGCTCGAGAGCAAGATCGCCGCCGCCGGAGACGGCGCCTTGGCTCGCGAGAGCGCGATTTTCGACGAACTCACGGCCGCGATCATGGCCCAAGCCGCTGATATCGCCGATTGCGCCAACGCGCTTGCCGCTATCGACGTCGCCGCCGGTCTCGCCGAACTCGCGGCCGCGCGGGATTGGACGCGCCCGATCATTGAAACGTCTGGCGCCTTTGTCATCGAGGGCGGCCGTCATCCCGTCGTCGAGGATGCGCTGCGTCTCGTCGGCGAACCGTTTGTCGCCAATCATTGCGACCTTTCCGCGCGCGATGGCGTTGGCGGCGGCGGCGGGCAGATTGCGGTCGTCACTGGTCCCAACATGGCGGGCAAATCGACGTTTCTGCGCCAGAACGCGCTGATCGCGGTGCTCGCGCAGATGGGATCTTATGTTCCAGCTACCAAAGCGGTCATCGGCATCGTCGACCGGCTGTTCTCGCGGGTCGGCGCGGCCGATGATCTCGCGCGCGGGCGTTCGACCTTCATGGTCGAAATGGTCGAGACGGCGGCCATCCTCAATCAGGCGACGCCATCGTCGCTCGTCATTCTCGACGAGATCGGGCGCGGCACGGCGACATTCGACGGGCTGTCGATTGCCTGGGCGGTGATCGAACACTTGCATGAAAAGAACCGGTCGCGGGCCATTTTCGCCACGCATTTCCACGAGCTCACGCAATTGACGCAGCGGCTAAGTCGTCTTGTGAACCTCACGTCGCGCGTGGCCGATTGGCACGGCGACGTCGTTTTTCTGCACGAGGTCGTGGCTGGCGCCGCGGATCGTTCTTATGGAATTCAAGTCGCCAAGCTCGCCGGCCTGCCGCCCGCCGTCGTCAAGCGCGCCAAGGCGATTTTATCCGAGCTCGAGGCGGGGGATCGCGGCGCGCCTGTTGCGCGCATGATCGCCGACTTGCCGCTATTTGCCGCCGCGCAGGTGGCGGAGCCGGCGCCCACGGGAGAAGCTGGAAAGCTTCGCGAGGCGCTCGATGCGATTGATCCTGATGCGCTGACGCCACGCGACGCCCTGGAGGCGCTTTATCGCCTGAAGGCGCTGGCGGAGGATGTTTCTGGGTAACTCAATGCGGCGCGCTGATCACGGATCCTGAAACAGGCGGGGCGGAGGACGTCGCGCTCGAATTGTAAGCCTTGGCCTGCTGAACGGTATCCGTGAAAAATTTATTGTCGTCGCCGAGCTTTTCCGTGGCCTGGCATTTGGGCGCGCAGGCGTAGGATTGGCGCTCCATGCCGCGTTGAACGATCAGTGTTTCCGATCCCGCGACGACCTGGATGATCGACTCGCTGAGCGGCTTTCCGTTGCTGTCGAGCGCGATGAAATTGGTTTCGCCAAAGGCCTTTGGCGTCAGCACCATCAGCGAGCTTCGATTGCCGATCATGGTGACGTCGGCGATGGTCGGGTTGCCAATGATGAGCGTTGCCGTTCCCGGAGGCAGATCGACAAGATGCGCTTGGTCGATGACGACGCTGATGGTTTTTTCGAGCGACCAAGCGTCGGTTGCCGCGCCCACCACGCCCACAATCGCGAGAAGAATCCCGAGACAGGCTCTTATCCCTGTTTTGCCGCGAACCATCTCACACAACTCCGTTACGCTTACTCCGGAAACGATGTCAGAAGGTCGATAATTTTGGGTTAAGCCGATTTCGCCGGGAAGGTGAGACGACCGCGGCGGAGGCGGAAAATGGGAAAGACCAAGAACGACGCTCTCCCATTTTGCGGGCGCGTTTTTAACGACTTCTCAAACTTTAGCGTGGCCATGAGTTCGGAGCGATGTCGCGGCGGGACATTTTTATTTTCGCGGTCTTGCCGTCGAGCGTCGATGGCGGTCCGCCCCTGACGAACATGGACTCTTTGGTCGCGTTCGGGATCGCAATCCTGGCGAGAGGTCTCGGATGAAATCAGGTCCGCCGCGAAATCTCCGAGATTTTAACGCAAAATCAATATCGTCTCCGTAAATTCCGACGGATTGTGGAGACGGTTGATGTCAAGTGGGTTCAGACGCGACGCATTGTTGACGGGGAATGGCTTCGCGGCGCGCGGTCACCGGTCGGGCGTGGCCGTGGACAAGCTTGCCGCGCGGCGTTCTTCTTTTTCCTCTCACATGCGCCAATCTTGGTTGGGCGGACGGGTTGTTGCCATGGTGAAGCTCGCGGTTGCCGTGCGGCGTGGACTGGCGGACGCCAGATATGATTGCCGCTCGGTGCCGACAAGTCACGATCGGCCCATCATATCTTACGCAAATTCGGGAGGTTTCTGACAGACATGGGAACGTATCTTGATCCCAAAGGCCGCACTGTTCTTGCTCTTGAAGAGAGTTTGGACGTCACCCAAGCGGTCGGTCTCGCGGGTTCTCTCCTGTCGTTGAGGGGCAAGGACATCATCATCGACGCGTCGAGCGTGAAGCACTGCGGCGCTCAATGTGGCCAGGTGCTCTTAGCGGCGAAAACGACCTGGGCCAACGCCGGAAAGGGCATGCGCTTTGGTAGCGTGTCCCCCGAATTTCTTGAATGCCTGCGCCTTCTCGGACTTACCTCCCATCTTCCCATCGATGAGCACCACCCATGAGCAAGATAATCCTGACCGTCGACGACTCGCGCACGATGCGCGACATGTTAAGAATGGCGCTGACCGCGGCGGGCTTCGAAGTTGTCCAGGCCGAAGATGGCGTACATGGCCTCGAAGTCCTCGCCGAGCAAAAGCCCGACGTCATCATTACCGACATCAACATGCCGCGCATGGATGGGTTCAGCTTTATCGAAAACGTTCGAGAAGATGATCAGTATCGCGCGGTGCCGATCCTCGTCCTGACCACGGAAAGCGATGCCGACAAGAAGCTCCGGGCGCGAACCGCGGGTGCGACGGGCTGGATCGTGAAACCGTTCGACCCCGTTAAGCTCGTCGATGCCGTCCGGCGTGTGGCTGCCTAAAACGTTTGGAGTGGCACCTTGGACGCGATGGAAGAAATCAAGCAAGTCTTTTTCCAAGAGTGCGAAGAGCAACTCTTCGAACTTGAAGCCGGCCTGTTGACGATCGAACGGGGCGATTTCGACCCCGAGACGATAAATGCCGTGTTTCGGGCGGTCCACTCGATCAAGGGTGGCGCCGGCGCGTTCAATCTCACGGATCTCGTGCATTTCGCGCATGTGTTCGAGAATACGATGGACCTTGTGCGCGTCGGAAAATTGGAACCGAGTCCGGGTCTGATTAAGCTGATGCTGCGCGCCGCCGATATTTTGGCCGATCTGGTTCGGGCCGCGCGCGACGACGACACCTCCGATCCGGGGCCGCGCGAGGCCATGGCCGCGGAACTTAAAACTTGGACGCCGGGCGCGATCCCTCCGCCTCAAGCGGCCGCGCCGCCGCCGGTGGCTGTCGCTCCGAAGGAAGCTTCTCGCAACAACGACGACGGCTTCGTTTTCGTCCCGACGAAAGTCGATCTCAACGATTTCGAAGATCTGAGCCTCGCTCCGACAACCCATTTCCGCGTCATTTTTCGTCCCAAAGCCGAGCTTTACGCGAAGGGCAACGAAACAACGATTCTCTTCAGGGAACTTGGCCGTCTCGGACCGATGCATGTCGCTTGCGATATTTCGGAGTTGCCGCCCCTCGAGGATATGCTGCCCGAAGGCGCCTATCTCTCCTGGACGGTTCACTTGGAAACGTCCGAGGAAGAGGACAAAATCAAAGCCATCTTCGATTTCGTCGAGTGGGATTCAACCCTCGAAATTGAAGTCACCGATGGGATGCGCGCCGACGACGCGAAAGAGGAACCTTTTGTCTTCAAACCGACAATGGTGGATCTTTCGCTCCTCGAGACGATTGTGCCCGATCCGATAGACGGAGCGGAAGCGTCCGTCATAGAGCCTCTCGCATCCGCCGCCAAGCCGCCCCAGGCCGCGCCGGCTCCGGCGAAAGCCGAGAAGCCTTCCGGCGACGATCATGCGCCAGCCGAAAAGAAAGATGCGGCCGCGGCGACCATTCGCGTCGATCTCGAGAGAGTCGATCGCCTCATCGATCTCGTCGGTGAGTTGGTGATCAATCAAGCCATGCTGACCGAGCGCGTCGCCGAGCTTGGCCTGGCCCGGATGTCCGCGGTCTCGATCGGTCTCGACGAGCTCGAGCAGTTGACCCGTGAAATCCAAGACAGCGTCATGGCGATCCGCGCGCAGCCGGTGAAGTCCGTATTCCAACGGATGCCGCGCCTCGTCCGGGAAGTCGCCCTGCAAACCGGTAAGAATGTTCGGCTTGTCACCGAGGGCGAGGGGACCGAAGTCGATAAGACCGTGATCGAACGGCTCAGCGATCCGCTGACCCACATGATCCGGAACGCGATTGATCATGGGCTCGAAAAGCCGGACGTCCGCCGCGCCGCCGGGAAGCCGGAAGAGGGGCTGTTGAAAGTCGCCGCGCTTCATCGCTCGGGTCGTATCGTCATCGAGATTTCCGATGACGGAGCCGGCATCAACCGCTCGCGCGTCCGCAGTATCGCCGTGGAAAAGGGACTTATCGCGGCTGACGCCAAACTGTCCGACGAGGATATCGACAATTTGATCTTCCTTCCGGGGTTCTCGACCGCGGCCGTTGTTTCCGATATTTCCGGCCGAGGTGTCGGCATGGATGTCGTCAAACGATCGATCCAAGCACTCGGCGGACGGATCTCCATCCTGTCGCGGCCTGGCCTCGGCTCGACCTTTACGATGAGCCTTCCCCTCACGCTCGCCGTCCTCGATGGGATGGTGGTCTCGGTGGCGGGCCAAACCTTGGTCATTCCGCTGACGGCCGTGGTGGAAATTCTCCTTCCGCAGGCAACCACGGTTCATAATTTCGGCGGAAACGCCCGTGTCATGGGCGTCCGCAGTGAATTCATTCCATTGATCGATGTCGGTCAGGTCTTGCAATTCCGTCAAGAAGATATCGATCCGAAGAGCGGAGTCGCTCTTCTCGTGGAAGCGGAGGGCGGCGTACGCAACGCGCTTCTCGTCGACGCCATTCAAGGCCAACGGCAAGTTGTCATCAAAAGTCTCGAAACAAACTATGGGCATGTTCCAGGAATCGCCGCCGCCACCATCCTTGGAGATGGGCGCGTCGCTCTCATTCTCGACGTTGATGCCATCGTCGTCGATTCTCGGAATGATATTGCCTCTTCCCTTCCACTTGCAGGGTAATTCAGATGGAAATGCACGCCAAACCCGAAACCACGAAGCCGCGTGAACTGATTTCGTTCATCATCGGCAAGCAGGAGTTTTGCGTCGACATCATGTCGGTGCGTGAGATTCGTGGTTGGTCGCCAGCGACGCCCTTGCCGCATTCTCCGGCCTTCGTTCGCGGCGTCATCAATTTGCGGGGCGCTGTCCTATCGATTGTCGACCTTGCGTCGCGACTTGGGTTGCCGACGAGCGAGCCCTCCGCGCGGCACGTCATTATCGTGGCACAGGTCGGCAGCCAAATCGCGGGCCTCTTGGTCGATGCCGTGACCGGGATATTGACGGTGACGGCCGAAACCGTTCGTCCGACACCGGACGTCGCATCCGAAATGGCGCGCAGCTTCGTCAAAGGTGTTCTCGCCATCGATAACCGCATGATTACTTTGATCACGCTGGACCACGTCCTCCCTAGTCAAGAGCAGGAAGCCGCGTGAGCGCGTTACCGCAAGCAACTCCGCGATCCGCAGCGCCCTCTGGCGATCGCGAATTCATTTTCCGGAACGAGGATTTCCGGCAGATCGCGGCGATGTTGCACGCGGATTCCGGGATATTTCTCTCGGAGCAGAAGGAAAGCCTGGTCTATTCGAGGTTGGTCAAGCGATTGCGGGCGCTGGGGCTGTCCTCTTTCAAGGACTATTGCGCGCTCGTCGCCGATCATTCCGGGGTCCAAGAACGCCAAAACATGTTGGCGGCGTTGACGACGAATGTGACGCGCTTTTTCCGCGAGCCCCATCATTTCGAATATCTCAAAGAGACTGTCCTGCCCCCACTGCTGCAAGCGGCGAAGCGGGGCGGTCGGGTGCGGATTTGGTCGGCGGGATGTTCGAAAGGCCAAGAGCCCTATTCGATCGCTATGACCATCCTGTCGCTGATGCCCGATGCCGTCAATTACGATGTCAGGGTTCTGGCGACCGATATCGACCCGAACGTGCTTCAGGAAGGTCGCGACGGCGTTTACGACAAAAGCGAATTGGAGGATATGCCCAAACCCGAGCGCTCGCGTTTCTTTTCGCCGGCGAATGGGTCCGCGTCGTCCTTCACGGTGTCGGACGATATGCGTCGCCTCGTCTCGTTCAAGGAGCTGAACCTTGTGGGGCAATGGCCCGTCAAGGGGCCTTTCAACGTGATTTTCTGCAGAAACGTGGTGATCTATTTCAACGAGGACACGCAATCCAAGATTTGGGAGCGCTTCTCGTCCCTTCTCGTCCCGCAAGGCTTGCTTTGCATCGGCCATTCCGAGCGGCTGTCCGGGCCGGCTCTGCCTCGGTTCAAGCCGACGGGTACGACGATGTACGTTCATGGGCGTGGAGGCACCGCATGAGAAAGCACCGTGTTCTCGTCGTCGATGATTCCGCCAGCATGCGGCATCTCATCAGTTCGGTTTTGTTGGATACGGCCGATATCGAAGTCGTCGGTCATGCGGCCGATGCGCTCGAAGCGCGCGAAGCCATCAAACAGCTGAATCCGGACGTCGTGACTCTCGATGTCGAAATGCCGAAAATGAATGGCATCGACTTCTTGGAGAAACTGATGCGGCTGCGCCCGACGCCCGTCATCATGGTCTCCAATTTTACGTCGACGGGCGGGGAACTGACCGTCAAGGCGCTTGAAATGGGGGCGGTGGATTGCATCGGCAAGCCACAGCCGGGTGACCGAACGTTGTTCGCGGGGTTGGCCGACAAAATCCGCATCGCGGCGGAAGTGCGATTCCGGCCTCCGGCGTCTCGTCACGAACATCTTGACCCGGGCCGCGCCGCCGCGGGCCATTCAGCCTATAAGCCCGATGGGCGTATCGTCGCGATTGGTTCGTCCGCCGGCGGGGTCGAGGCGTTGAGCGCGGTTCTCGACGGGTTTCCCGCGAACTGCCCGCCTATTGTCATCACGCAACACATGCCCGAAATGTTCACGAAGAGCCTCGCGGCGCGGTTGGATCGTCTCTGTCATGCAACGGTCACCGAAGCGGTCGACGGCGCGCCGCTCGAAATCGGTCAAGTGTATGTCGCTCCGGGTGGGCCCGCGCATTTGACGATCACGGGAACGAGTTCATTCCGTTGCCGGTTGGTCCCAACTGGCCTTGTTAGCGGCCATCGGCCTTCGGTCGATGTTCTCTTTCAATCGGTCGCCAAGGTTGCGGGAAATTCAGCTATTGGCGTCATTCTTTCGGGAATGGGCCGCGACGGCGCGGACGGCCTTCTCACCATGCGCAAGGCCGGCGCGCGAACAATCGGTCAGGATGCTGACAGTTCTTTCATATATGGCATGCCAAGAACAGCTTATGAGGCGGGCGGTGTCGAACGCCAACTGCCTCTTAAGAAAATCGGTGCGGAAATCCTAACACTGACCAATCAAAAGTCCGGATAATCAAATGCCCCTCGCATCTGCTCTCAAGGTTCTCATCGCCGACGATCAACAGACCAGTCGTTTGTTGATTCGGTCTGCGCTTTCCGATCTCGGCATCCCGAACGTAGTCATGGCCAAGGACGGCCAGGAAGCGCTCGACGCTGTCATGAAGTCGCCGGTGCATTTGATCGTGTCGGATTATCACATGCCGAAGCTCAACGGCGTTGAGCTCTTGCGGGCGGTTCGCGCCCACGGCCCGACAAAGAAGGCGGCGTTTTTTCTCCTCACGGGGGCTGAAGACACGGCGTTTCTCAAATTGGCGCAGGAACTTCAGGTCAACAACTATTTGAAGAAACCGGTTTCCGTGCCGGAACTGCGTAAGAAAATCGAGGCCGTTTTCGGTCCGTTGCAATAGCTAAAGGGCGGGCGCACCATTGTCGACTCATCACAATCCAAGCGCCCGCGCTGTTAAGACAGTCCATGTCATTCAAGGCGAGCATAAGATTAGCCGCGATCCCGAGGTTTGCCTGGTCACGATCCTGGGATCTTGTGTCGCGGCTTGCATTCGCGATCCCGTCGCGGGAATCGGTGGGATGAACCACTTTCTTCTCCCTGGTGGAGACGGGACCAAGGCGTCGGACGCCGAACGACACGGCGTTCACCAAATGGAGCTTTTGCTCAATGCGCTTTTGGCCCAAGGGGCCTCGCGCAGGCGGCTCGAGGCCAAAATTTTTGGTGGGGCCAAAACAATCGCGGGACGCGCCGACGTCGGCTCCATGAATGCCGATTTCGCCACCAATTTCCTTCGCAGGGAGCAAATTGCGATCGTGGGGGAGTGTTTACGAGGCAATTTGGGTCGCCGCGTCCAGTACTGGCCGATTTCCGGCCGGGCCCGCCGCAGTTTCTTGGATTACGCGCAGGATTCGAATTTGCCGGTGGCGCCCGTTGTGCCGACGTCGAGCGGATCTCTGGAGTTGTTTTAGTTCGATTGGGAGCTTGGAGCCTCGGAGTTTTTGGACGCGTCGCGAGGTGGTGGAACCTGGAGCCGGTTCAGGCGCCGGCTTTTAGAATGATTTAGGTGGTCGGCGTCAATCTAAGCGGCGGAAGCCCGCGGCAGTTTTCCAAGAAAGACAATGGCGGTCCGGCCATTGGGTGTCACGGTTCTTTCGTCGCGGCCTAGACAAGAGGAAGCGGAAAGTCTCGCGCCGTTGCGGGGCATTTATTATATTGTTTGGCGGATGGGGCGCGGGAACTCATGAATAATCGAGCAATCGGAGGGCACCAGATGGTGCTCGAAGATCAAAAGGGCACCAACCTTTCCGCGCTTCTCGACCGGATGCAGGTCGAAGTCGATTCGCTCGTCGAGATGGTCGGGGCCATGCAGACGGGCCTGTCGCCGATGATTGTCGATAAAGCAGGCAGCGATCCCGCCGCGTTTCGTCACGCGCAAAATATCGATCTGGTTTGGCAAATTCTCGGAAGTCTGTCCCTTGTGCTGGAAGCGCTGAAGGATGACGATGTCACGCATCATCCTGTCGATGTCGATGCCGCGGTCTGCCATATTCCCCTCGCCAATCTCGCGGCGCGGCTGCGCGGCAAGCCTACGCTCGTGCCCGTTGGGGACGATCTTGATTTATTTTAAAGCGCCAGCCATATCGAGTCGGGTCGCGCAGGTTTCGTATCAAATACGCGGGCGTCGCGGCCGACGCGCCACTTCGACATCAGGCGTTCCTCGGCGCGCGATCAGTAATGTGGCGGGCGCTCTTGCCCAAAAGCGGGCGTCGTACCGAGATCCCGAAGTCTGCCATCGAATTGGGCCACTTGCCTGACGAGGCTATCGATCTGGCGCCATTGGGCCGTGATCGTGGCATTTAAATCCTCGATGATTTGATCTTGATGTGTCATGCGCGTTTCAAGCGTATCGAGACGGCGGCTGAGAGCGTCGTGATGGGGCGTCATGGCGGCTTGGGTCCTGATTGGCGTTCGAGAGACTTTTGCCGAGAAAAGCCGGGACGCCCAGCAAATTCGGACGGATTTATCGCGACCGATTTCAGCGGCCTGGCGCGCCGGTGAATTTCGCGGATTCCGGTGCATCCTTAGAGCCTATTCCGAACCAGGTGGAGACTTTTGACACTCAGCCGAGGCCCGGCAGAACCACGCCGAACGTTTGCAAGATGAGGATGATGTTGAGCCCCAGAACGCCGGCGGCGCTCGCGAAAGCCACGGCTTGGACGCGTCCGCTGTTGGCGAAGCTCCCCATCACGTCGCGCCGTCCGGTGAACAGGATAAGAGCCACCATGGGAACGGGGAGGGCGAGGCTGAGGACGACTTGGCTGTAAACGAGCGCGTCCGTCGGATCGATCCCAAGTCCGGCGACGATGAACGCGGGGATCATGGTCACGAGGCGGCGAAACCAGACCGGGATTTGGAAACCGGTAAAGCCCTGCATGATGAGCTGTCCCGCCAGCGTGCCGACCACCGAGCTTGATATGCCCGATGCGATCAAGGCGAGCAGGAAGAAGCCGGCGGCGCCTCGTCCCAAGAGAGGACCCAAGGTGTGATACGCCGTTTCGATTGTGGCGATATCGCTGTTCTTGTCGTGGAACGCGCTGGCCGCCATGATGACCATCGCCATGTTCACGAGGCCCGCGACAGCCAAGGCGATGATGACTTCGCGATTGGAGAAGCGCAGAATTTTGCGCCGCTGGGGGTCGTCCGCGCCCGGCGCGCGAGCTTGGGTCAAGCCCGAATGAAGGAAGAGCGCATGCGGCATGACCGTCGCGCCGATGATTCCCACGGCGATGGTGAGCGCCGCGGCGTCGGGCAGCCTTGGGAGGACCGTGCCAAGAGCGACGCTCGGCCAATCGACCGGCGCGATAAAGAGTTCGACGAGGTAGCTTAGGGCGATCAGGCCAATCAGGGCGCCGATGATCAATTCGAGCGGGCGGAATCCCTTTCTCTCGACCATCAGGATGGCGTAAGTGACGACGCCCGTGATCACCATGCCGGTCATCAAGGGGAGTTTGAAAAGCAGCGCGAGCCCGATCGCCCCGCCGAGAAATTCCGCGAGATCGGTTGCCATGGCGGCAATTTCGCTGACGCTCCACATAGCCAGAACGACCGCCGGCGGGTAATGCGTGCGGCAAAGTTCGGCGAGGTTCCGCCCCGTGACGATCCCAAGTTTTGCCGAGAGCGCCTGAAACAGCATGGCGATCATATTGGCGAGCAGGACGACCCAGAGCAGCCTGTAGCCATATTTCGAACCGGCTTGAATGTTTGTCGCGAAATTGCCGGGGTCCATATAGGCGATGGAGGCGATCACTGCGGGCCCGGCAAAGAGTAAGGCGGCGCGAAGTCCTCCCTTGCGCCGGCCCGACAAAATGTCGCCGATGTCGCGCGCCACGCGTTCGCTCATCGTAGGTTTCATAATGGCATCAGCCATGGCCTCGCTCGCTTCTCGACCGCTCGACGATAATGTAGTGTTGGCTACACCTCGGTCAATAGGCATTATTCTAATGCCTTTGGAATATCGGTCCAGGTGCTCCCGAGATCCGGGGCCTCCGCGAACGCGTTGAACATGGGCCGCGCGGGACAATCATGCGAACGATCGGCTTACCCGATCGTGAAAAGAGCCTATGATGCGAAGACTTGATCGGTTTGCCATAAGAGGTTTTCTCGAAAAGTCGCGGGCTTGTTCCAGCCCGTGAGGACACGAACGGTTTCTTATGGCTTCGGCGGAAATGCCCAAGCGGAATCGCTCGGGCGGCGGCGGATGGTCGGGACGGACGATTTTGAAATTATCGGGGACCGCGTGATGCGACGATCTGCCCAGACTCCGAAACATGAGGTTCAGGTGTTGCCTGCGGAACCAACGCAGGCCCGCCGCTTTGATCACGCGCGCAAAGCCCGTTCCACGGCACTCTTGGAGGATTATGTCGAATTAATCGCCGATCTCATGGCGGCGACCGGCGAAGCGCGCGCCACCGATATCGCCAAACGTCTGGGCGTGACCCATCCCACCGCGATTAAAACCATCGCGCGTTTAAAACTTGCCGGCCTTGCGACGTCGCGCCCTTATCGCGGCGTGTTCCTCACCGAAGCAGGCGTCGATCTCGCGAAGCGGACGAAAGCGCGTCATCGTCTTGTCGTCGATTTCTTAGTAGAAATCGGCGTTCCGTTGGAGGCTGCCGAGTCCGACGGCGAGGGGATCGAACACTATGTGTCGGACGTGACTCTCAAGGCGTTTGGGCGATTTCTTCGGAGCCGCGGCCGGCCGATCTGATGGGGCCCGTGACGCTTTTGTGAAGCACAAAACGGCCATACCCCGATCTCCAAAAAGCCTGCCGTGTCCGGCAAAGTCGTTTTGTCGGCGCAGGCGGAACCAAGGCAAAGCTCGGTCGTTGCTCGCGGGGACGAGTCCGGATAGGCAGGAGATGTTTTTGCATAAGTTGAAATCGCATGACCGGAAGGACGTTTCCAGTGAAATGCCGGCCTTTGCCGTTCAGCAGGCGGAACATGGCTGGCACGTTCACATTACCTGGCCAGGCGGCGAGGAAGGACCTTCGATCGATTTCGTTTCGCGGCGTGATGCGGAGCTTTGGATCATGCAGGACGCGCGGGAATGGGTCGGCCGTCTTAAGGCATTGAGCCGGACCCCATCGATGCGATCCTTGGGGTGAAGCCGGATTCGATGGGTCGCGAGCGATGATTTCACCGCTTCGATTTTTGTGGGAGCGGCGGTGGCCTACCGCCGCCATCCCCGTCCAGGAGATGTTGCGGCGCATCGGCAATTTCAAGTTCCGCGCGCCGACCACGTAGAACCATTTTGCAAGAGCGTTTGTTCGCGGGAACGCCGCGCGTGCCGGCATTGTCCTGTCCGGCGTCGCATTGGAAAGCTCTGTAAAGCTTTGCCTCGCTGGTTAAGGCTTCTGTACCAGTTGGGGGATATCTTCGTGGAAGCTGGCGTAAGGCCGGGATTTACTTGCGTTTGGAGGACACCATGCGCGTCGATGAAATCATGACGAAAACCGTCGAGACGATCCGGTCCGAGGCCACGATTTACGAGGCCATCACGAAGCTCGTTCAGCATCGCATTAGCGGCCTGCCGGTGGTCGATGCCGCGGGCAAGCTCGTCGGCATGCTGACGGAAGGTGATTTATTGCGCCGGGCGGAGCTTGGCACCGCGCATAAGCATCGCGAGTTGCCGGGGCTTTTCGGCGGGCGCGACCGGATCGTGCATGAGGAGGCCAAGGATTACGTCCGCGACCATTCCAAGCGGGTCTCGGATATCATGACGCGCAACCCGGTTTCCGTCCACGAGTCGACGCTTTTGAGCGACGCGGTGGCTTTGATGGAGCAGCACGGAATCCGGCGGGTGCCGGTCGTCGCTCTGGGCGGGCTGGTCGGAATCCTGAGCCGGAGCGATCTGGTTCGCCATCTCGGCAATTTGATGCGCGGCAGCGCCATGTTGCGTCGCGACGACGAGGAGATTCGCGCTGAAGTGCTCGCGGAGTTGAACCGGCAGGTTTGGTTCAAGAGCTGCAAGGTCAACGTGGCGGTCCATGACGGCCATGTCCGCTTTGCCGGAACGCTGCATGACGGCTCGGTTGGAGCGGCGTTGCGCGTCGCCGCGGAAACCGTGCCCGGCGTCATTTCGGTCCGAGTCCCCATTGCCTCCTAAATGAAAAAACCGCCGGACGAGTCATCCGGCGGTTCAAACGAAGAAAATGGACGCCGAAGCGCCGCTCCGAAACAGCGTCAATCTCCTGACACTCGGATACTTTTTTGCTTTGATGAGTCCATCAAAGCCGAAAGCTCCTCAGTGGAGATGTTTTGCGATATACTTGTTCATTTCGAACATCGTGACTTTATCGACGCCAAAAACTGCCTTGAGCTTTTCGTCGGCGAGGATTTCGCGCTTGTTCGCCTCGTTCTGAAGTTTGTGCTTCTTGATGTAATCCCAAACTTTTTTGACGACTTCGGTGCGCGGGATCGGGGTTGCCCCGACAACGGCCGCGAGTTCTTTTGATGGCGTCAATGGCTTGGAAAAGGCGCTGGTCGCGGCGCCTTCGGCCTTGGGCTTGGTGGTCTTGGCCGCGGCTTTCGCGGGTGCTTCCTTGGCGGCCGCTTTAGCCGTTGGTTTTTTGCCTGCGTCGCTCATCCGTTTCCCTCCGACATTTCCGGTCTCTCACGAGGAGCGCTGCCCCAGAACAAAGCCGCATCTCCACCTGACAATGCCCAGACCGAACCTTAAGCCCGCGCTTCCGTCAAGCGGTCAGGCCCTCTAAGCCCTCTCAGCGCCACCAAAATCGCGTTTCGACTGGGGAAAGACCGCGAAAGGCCGCCGAATCGTCCCGCTTTCACAGGGCGAGCAACCCCGAAATTGGTTTTTTTGCCGGGTGATTCTCTCCCGGTGGGTGATTCTCGGGGTCTGACGGGCGCGGCGCGCTCTCAGTCGCCTGGCGCATGCCGTTTTCAACATCCATCCGTGCTTTCGGCCATGCATTTCCCGATTTGACGGGCTATAAGACAAGGCAACGAAAACGCAGGCTGGCTCTTGAAGCTTAGCCGCATGGAAAGCCCTGTAGAGAATGAATGAAACGGCCTCCCCGGGTCAGCCCGAAAGCATCAACCCGGATTTGAACGGTCAGGACAGTTACGGCGCTGATTCGATCAAAGTGCTCCGCGGTCTCGATGCGGTCCGCAAACGTCCAGGCATGTATATTGGCGATACGGACGATGGGTCCGGCCTCCACCATATGGTGTACGAGGTCGTGGATAATGCCATCGACGAGACCTTGGCGGGCTATGCCACGCGGGTGACCGTAACCCTCAACGCCGACGGTTCCGTGACCGTGACCGACAACGGGCGCGGCATTCCGACCGGAATTCACGAGGAGGAGGGGGTCTCGGCGGCCGAGGTCATCATGACCCAGCTTCATGCCGGCGGGAAATTCGACCAGAACAGCTACAAGGTTTCGGGCGGTCTGCATGGCGTCGGCGTGTCGGTCGTCAATGCGCTGTCCACCTGGCTCAAGCTTCGCATTTGGCGCGATGGCCTCGAGCATGTCGTCCTGTTCGACCACGGCGATGTCCGCGAGCCGCTCAAAGTCGTCGGGCCGGCGCCCTTGGTCGATGGCAAGCCGAAACGCGGCACCGAGGTCACCTTCCTCGCCTCGCCCAAGACGTTCACGATGATCGATTATACTTATTCGATCATCGAGCACCGTCTGCGCGAACTCGCCTTCCTGAATTCCGGCGTCTATATCGAATTGACCGACGCGCGGGGCGCCGAGACCAAGACCGAGATCCTGTTCTACGAGGGCGGGCTGGAGGCTTTCGTGCGCTATCTCGACCGCGCCAAAACCTCGCTCATCGCCAAGCCGATCATGATGAAGGGTGTCAAGGATCAGATCACCGTCGAGGTCGCGCTGTGGTGGAATGATTCCTATCACGAGAACGTCTTGGCTTTTACCAACAATATCCCGCAGCGCGATGGCGGGACGCATCTCGCGGGCCTGCGCGGCGCGCTGACGCGCCAGGTTACCGGCTATGCCGAACGCTCCGGCGCCACCAAGCGCGAAAAAGTCGATGTGATCGGCGACGATTGCCGCGAGGGACTGACCTGCGTGCTGTCCGTCAAGGTTCCCGACCCGAAGTTCTCGTCGCAGACCAAGGACAAGCTCGTTTCGTCCGAGGTGCGCCCCGTCGTCGAGAGCCTCGTCAACGAACTGCTGGGACAGTGGTTCGAGGAGCATCCGCAGGAAGCCAAGCCGGTCATCGCCAAGATCATCGAAAACGCGCAGGTGCGCGAAGCCGGGCGCAAGGCGCGGGAGCTGACGCGGCGCAAGGGGGCGCTCGACGTCGCCAACCTGCCGGGCAAGCTCGCCGATTGCCAGGAGCGCGATCCGGCCAAGGCCGAATTGTTTCTGGTCGAAGGTGACTCCGCCGGCGGCTCCGCCAAGCAGGGCCGCAATCGCGAATATCAGGCGGTGCTGCCGTTGCGCGGTAAAATCCTCAACGTGGAGCGCGCGCGGTTCGACAAAATGCTGTCGAGCAACGAGATCGGCACGCTGATCACGGCGCTCGGCACGGGCATTGGCCGGGACGATTTCAATCCCGACAAGCTGCGCTATCACAAGATCATCATCATGACGGACGCCGACGTCGACGGGTCGCATATCCGCACCTTGTTGCTGACCTTCTTCTTCCGCCAAATGCGGGAATTGATCGAGCGCGGCCATGTTTATATCGCGCAGCCGCCGCTCTATAAGGTCAAGCGCGGCGCCTCCGAGCAATATCTCAAGGACGAGCGCGCGCGCGAGGATTATCTGATCGGCCATGGTCTCGATCAGGCCGTTTTGCGCCTGGCGAACGGCGTCGAACGGGCCGGGCCGGATCTGCGCGGCCTGGTCGAGGAAGCGCGGATCGTGCGCCAACTCCTGAGCCAGATCCACACGCGCTACGATCGCGTCGTGGCCGAGCAGGCGGCGATTGCCGGCGCGCTGCACCCGATCGAGGACGACGCGGTGGCGCAAGCGCTCGCGCAAAATATCGCCGAGCGGCTCGACCGCCGCGCCGACGATATGGAACAGGGCTGGAAAGGCCGCGCCGAGCACGGCGGCTTTGTGTTGACGCGCGAATTGCGCGGCGTGACGCAGGTGGTGACGCTCGATGGCGGGCTCCTCGCCTCGGCCGAGGCGCGCCGCCTCAGCGAACATGCGGCCTCGCTCGAAGAGACCTATTCGCGTCCCGCCGTGTTGGCGCGCAAGGGCGACGAAAAGCAAGTCTCCGGCCCGGGCGAATTGCTCGAGGTGGTGATGGCGGCCGGTCAGAAGGGCATTTCCCAGATGCAGCGCTACAAGGGCCTTGGCGAAATGAACCCCGGCCAGCTTTGGGAAACCACGCTCGATCGCGACGCGCGCTCGCTTCTGCAAGTCAAGATCAAGGAAGGCGACGAAGCCGATGACATCTTTGTCAAATTGATGGGCGATGTCGTCGAGCCGCGGCGTGAGTTCATTCAGGAAAACGCGCTGAATGTCACGAATCTCGACGTGTAGGTGAACAATATGCTCGTCCTCATCATCGGCATTATCGTCTTTCTTGGCGTGCATACGCTGACGGCGCTGCGCGAGACGCGGGCGGGCATTATCGGACGGATCGGCCTTGGCGCGTACAAGGGCGTTCATTCGCTGCTGGCGCTTCTCGGCTTTGTCCTGATCGTCTGGGGTTTTTCCCATTATCGCGCCGGAGGCTTGATCCACGTCTGGTCGCCGCCGGTTTGGACGCGCCACCTGACCATCTCGCTCATGTGGTTTGCCTTCGTGGCGCTCGCCTGCGTGAATCCCGCGCCGAGCCGTATCCGGGGTTGGCTCCGCCATCCGATGCTTGTCGCGATCAAAATCTGGGCGCTCGCGCATTTGCTCGCCAACGGCGACGCCGGCGGCATGTTGCTGTTCGGCTCGTTCCTGGCCTGGGCGGTTTTCGATCGCATCGCCGTCAAGAAGCGCGGCGACCTCGGCGCGCCCCGGATTTTATCTTTTACGCGCGCGGATGCCATCAACCTGATCGTCGGGTCCGTGGCCTATGTGGCGATGATCTTCCTGCATCCTATTCTGATCGGCGTGCCGGTGATCCTGCGCTGAGCGACGCCGCGCTAGCCCAGTTTCGATTTCACTTCGCGTAAAATCTCGTCGGCGAGCACATCGTCGTCGACGGCGCGCGCGAGAATCAATGCCCCCACCATCGACGACAGCATGCGGATCGCGTCGCCCCTGGCATCCTGCTTCCTCGGCCAAGGGAAGTGACGCGTGAACGTGTCGATATAGGTCTTGAGATGGAGGGTGAACGAGCGTTTGACCTCCGGCTCCCGGCTGATCTCGCAGGCCAATGCGGCCATCAGGCACCCCTGTCCTGGCGCGTCGCGGTGGTCCGCCGAAAGATAGCGCGCGACATAGGCCGATCGTCCTTCTCCGGTTCCCGGCACGGCACGGAGATCCGTTAGCGTCTTCTCCGACGCATGCCTAATGCCTTCGGCCATGAGCGCCTGTTTCGACGCAAAGTGATTGTAGAACGGGCCGTGCGTCAGGCCCGTCGCCTTCATGATTTCCCCGACGCTCACGCCCGCGAAACCGCGCTCCCGGAACAGCCGCGAGGCTTCGTCGAGGATGCGTTGGTGCTTCTCCGCCGTTTCCGCCGCGGGATACCGCATGATCGATCTCCTTCTGGGCAAATCACCCATGCTTGACACCATACATGATGCCTGTCATGTATTCAAACAGCAAGCATGATGATCGTCATGTTTGGCCCCGGCGAGAGCTGGATTGTGAAAATTAAAGCGTCAAATCAACTGGGCGCGAGCCAGGCCGGGTTTTGAAACCCGGCGGCCGCGCCGAGCCAAAAGGAATAGGGACATGAGCGAAGCAACAAGTGGAAATGGACCGAAGGGCACCGCGGTCGTCACGGGCGCCTCGGCGGGAATCGGAAAAGTCTATGCGAACCGGCTTGCCGCGCGCGGTTACGATCTCATTCTCGTCGCCCGTCGTGGCGACCGGCTTGCCGATGTCGCGGCGCCGCTTCGCGAGCAATTCGGCGTCAAGGTCGAACCCGTCGTTGCCGACCTCGGCAATGACGTGGATCTCGAGAAGGTCGCCACCAAGATTGCCGGCGACGCGAGCGTGACGTTGCTCGTCAATAACGCGGGTACGGCGACGTTCGGGCCCGTCGCGCAGACGGAACTCGGCGCCATCGATGCCATGAACGATGTCAACCTGACGGCCCTCGTTCGTCTCAGCCGCGCGGTCTTGCCAGGGTTCAAGACGCGCGATCATGGCACGATCATCAATATCGGGTCGGTGCTCGGATTCGCGGCGCTTCAATTCAGCACGGTCTATAGCGGCACCAAGGCCTATGTTCAGTTTTTTACGCGCGGTCTCCAGACCGAGGTGGCGGGATCGAATGTGAGGGTTCAGCTCGTCTGTCCCGCCGCGACCGCGACGGACCTCTGGGAGATTTCCGGCGTGCCGGTCACGCGACTCGATCCGGCGACGGTCATGACCTCCGAGAATATGGTCGATGCGGCGCTGGCCGGATTGGATCTCGGCGAGGCCGTCACGCTGCCCTCGGTCGAGAATCCCGCGCCGTTGTTGGCGGCCTATGAAGCGGCCGCGGGGGCGGTTCTCGCCTCGTCGCAAAACGGCAAGCCGGCCTCGCGGTATAAGATCGCGGGGTAAACGGCGAGCAAGCCGATCAGGGCCCCGGCGGCGGCGTAACGCCGTTCGGGTTGCCGCTGCTCATGGGGTCGCGCATGTGGTCCACCATGCCAGAGGGCATGCCCGTAATATCGTCCATCACGAGCTGGTTCATGGCGCATATGAAGGAGGTCAGGCGGTAGCCGTCGTGACGCGACAAGGCATTGTCGAAGGCGCGCATGTTCCAGAACGGATCGTTGCCCCGGGTGATCGCGGCGGTTCCGCTCAACGCGAAACCATGAACGAATTCCGCCGCCGGACGGCCCTCGCCGGTCGCGCCAGGCGTCGCGGGCCCAAGGCTCTCGCTATCCCAATACGCGCCCAACCGATCGGCGCGGTTGGCGCGCGCGCGCGCGAGCCAATGGTTTGAGGCCGGACATGTGAGCGGCGCGTCGGCGAGCGTCGCGTAGGGATGGTGCTTTTCGAATCCGGCCTCGTGCAGGCCCAACAGTTCATGGGTCGTACCGAAAGGCGCGGCCGACGGGAGGTCGTCGGCGAGCAGGCCTTCGGCGGGGCGCGGCGGATCGACATGGCCGATCGTATGCGACTGTTCGCGGGCCGAATTCTGAAACGGGAACGTCGCGGCGAGCAGCGCCAGCGTATGAAGCGGCAGGGCCTTCATCTCCGCGAACCAGCTCGGGCGGCCGGGCTTGGCGCAGGTCTGGCCGGGCGGCTGGTGCCCTTCGATCCGCGCGGCGATCCGTTCGAGATAATCAGCGGCGGGTCGGAAATCGAGCTTGAACGTCGGGAAGAGATCGTGGGTCGCCCAATCGTAGTCGATCCCATTGTCGAACATCGAGTCGCTCTTGGCCAAGCGCTCGCGAATCTTCGTCCGCGCGGCCGCGTATTTATCGTCGATATCGAGGCCGATCCATTCACAATCGCCCTCGCGCAATCCGCCGGCGGGGAACGCCAAGGCCGCCGTCACCGAGACGATGACCGGTTTTTGCGTCGCGGGGAAAAAGCCGGTTTCGCGCGTCACATCGGCCATGGAGGTGTTTTCGTCGGTATGGAACGCGATCCGGCTCCAGACTTCGCGCTGCGTCGCGGTCCATTTCGCGGCCTCGGCGGCGGGATTGATCAAGACGACGAGGTCGCCGAGCACCGGCGGCAACGTCTCGCCGAATTTGTGGCGTCGCACGGATTTAATGAGATCGTCCTGTAATCCGGTCGCGAGCATATTGCCGCCGAGACTGTGGCCGAAGACGATCATTTTATTGTGCCGCTCGGGCGCGCCGGGTTCGCGAGCGGTCAGCACGCTTTCGAGCGTCCGCAGGGCCGAAATCGCGGCGGGGGCGACTTGTTCGCTGACCGGTTTGCGATCGAACAATGTCGCGCCGGCGGACAAATTGCCGAGAAAGCCGCCGATGGTGGACCCGAACAGGTTCGACAGGCCTGGTTCGTCGACGCGCGCGCCGCGCCAGCCGACATAGATCGCGGTGACCTTCATATCGCAATAGGCCGGGTCCGACGGGCAGCGCTCCGCGAGAAAGCGTGCCGCATGGGCCGCGTAAAGTCGCAGATCAGCGACGTTCTGATCGCCGATCCGCGCATCGTGGCGCCACCCGTGAATGAAGACGATGACATAATGCGATCCCGTCGCGAGATGCTGCTTGAGCACGTCGAGCTGGGTGATGATGGGCCGCACGGCCGAGGCCGGCTTGTGGGTCGCGTGCATCTGGAATTCCATGGCGTGGCGCAGCATCGCGCTCGTCACGGGCTTGTCGCCATGGGCATCGTTGGAGACGAGCGCATAGGGCTCGCCGTCTTCTTGAAATTCAAGAAAGCCGAGATTGTAATCGACGGGCTTTCCGGCGGGCACGGTGGAGGGAATCACGTGGCGTTGCAGCGCGCATCGCAGCGCCGTGGGCCAGGGACCGTTCTTGGCGGCGACGGCGGCTTCGTCATTGCTCGGGTCGGCCCAGCCGTCGTCGTCGTCCTGCTCGGCCGCTCGCAATTTTTCGCGCCCGGTTTCGGCGAGCACGGTCCATCCCGTGGCAAGACCATCCGCGCAGACCCGGACGCTGGGGTCGAGGTTGCGATAAGCATGGACCTTCGGCGTCGAAAGCACGACGTAATTGATGAAGAATACCGAGAGGAAAATCAGGCCAACGCCGAAGACGAGCGATGTGAGGCCGCGGACGATCCGCAAGTAGGAGCGCCAGATTTTGTACAGAATCCTGCCGCCCCTTGGGCTCGGTCCGTCATTCGCGGTCATTGCATCCGTCTCGCCATGCCTTTGTCATACCGGGTTTTCGTGACAATTTGCAGCCACGTTACGCGAGACGGCCGTTTGACCGCGATCATGACGTTTGTGCCTCGCGGGCCTTCCCTTCGGGGATCCGCCCCAGCGAAGTTCGGACCATCCGCGAGGCCCGGGACGACCTAGGCGAGCGGCGGGAAGCTCACGCCTGTCAGCTCTTCGGAAACGGTCCAAAGCCGCTGCCGCGTCTCGATATTTTTGGCCTGCGGCGCGATCTTGGCGAGAGCGGGCGCACCGCGCAGTTCCGCGAATCCGTCCGGTCCCCAATATTGACCGCCGTACGCGTCGGGCATGGTCGCGGCATAGAGACCGGGCAAAGCACCGTGGGCGGAATCCTGACCGAAGATCTTGAGAACGAGGTTGCCGACCGCTTCTAGATAGGCCGGTTGGCCGATGGCGGAGAGAAAGCCCGTGGCGGCAATGCCGGGATGGGCGCCGAGGCTCGCGAGTTTCGAGGATGCGGCGCGGGCGCGGGCGTCGAGTTCGAGCGCGAACATGAGGTTGGCGAGCTTGGATTGGGCATAGATTTTCATGCCGGCATAGGCGCGTTCGGCTTGGAGATTGGCGAAATCGATTTGGCCGCGCTTGTGCGCAATGCTTGCGATCGTGACGACGCGAGGCGCGGGCGCGCGGAGCAGGGCGGGGACGAGCAGGCCGGTCAACGCGAAATGTCCGAGGTGATTGGTGCCGAACTGCCGCTCGAAACCGTCCTTGGTGACGGCGCGCGCGGCCTGCAGCCCGAGGCCGGCGTTGTTGAGGAGTATGTCTATTTTCGGCTGCGTGGCATGGGTCCGCTCCGCGAAGGCGCGGATGCTGGCGAGATCGGCGAGGTCGAGCATGGAGACGCTGACTTTGGCGCCAGGATGCCTCCCGAGAATCCGCGCGCGGACAATGTCGCCCCGCGCGTGATTGCGGACGGCGAGGATGACGTCGGCCCCCTTGGCGGCCAGGTCTTCCGCCGCCGCCGCGCCAATGCCGCTACTCGCGCCGGTTATGATGACGATCTTTCCGGATTGGCTCGGAATCTCTTGGGCGGTCCATGCGGGCATGCGGAACTCCTGTGAAGGCCGGACGATCCGGCGCGCTTCATATGGGGATGGTCCGATCGATGCGCGCGGGAGACTTCGGCATCATCGCGGTAAATTCGCCAGAGCGCCAATTTCTTTCAAAAAGCGGCTTGCGGCGCCGCGTCGATCGAAGCTATGACGGTTATGTCATAACATAACATATGCCGACGGAGCGTTCGATGTCGCGTCCCTCTTTTCACCCTTTTGCTCGCGCCCCGCTTTTCATGGCGTTCGTGCCCTTGGCGATTTCGCTGCCTCTTGGCGCCGTGGCGCAGACGGCCCTTCCGCCCGTGACGGTCATCGAGGCCGCGAAGGCGAAGACGAAGCCGGCACCACTCAAAAAGCGCGCCCGCCAGGCCCGCGCGGGCCAAGAACGAACGGCCCACGCCGCGCCCGCGAGCGCTGGCCTCGCGTCGCCATCCAGCGTCGGCGGTCCGTCCGCGCCGATCGCCGCCCAGACCGCTGAAACGGCGGCGCGGGCGCAGCGCGAACAGATCCTGCCCAAGGCCGGCGCCAATACCTATACGCTCGACAAGAGCGCCATCGAGACGCTGCCCCAGGGCGACAATACGACGATCGACCGCGTCTTGCTGCAAGCACCGGGCGTCTCGCAGGATTCCGCGGCGAGCGGCGATCTCCATATCCGCAACGAACACGCCAATCTGCAATACCGCGTCAACGGGATCCTGCTGCCGGACGGCGTTTCCGGCTTTAGCCAGGCGATCGATACCAGTCTGATCAAGAGCCTCGCGGTGATCGATGGCGCCTTGCCGGCGCAATATGGCCTGCATACGGCCGGTCTCATCGACATTCAGACTCGCGACGGCGCCGATCAGCCGGGCGGCACGGTTGGGATTTATGGCGGCAGCCATGGAACGATCACACCCACGCTGACCTATTCGGGAACGGCGGGCCGCTGGGACTATTTCGTCACCGGCCGCTACGTCACCAATAGTCTCGGCATCGAAAATCCGACGTCGAGCGCGGAGGCGATCCACGACCGAACCCGGCAGGGCGACTATTTCGCTTATGTCTCGGGGCTCCTCGAGGATAATTCGCGCCTGACCTTCATGTCGGGCGCGTCGATCTCGGCCTATCAAATCCCGAATTCGCCGGGCCAGCCGCCGCAATTTACCGCCTATGGCGTCAGCAATTTCGACTCGTCGACGATCAACGAAAACCAAGTCGAACGCTCCATCTACAATATCCTCGCCTGGCAGAAGAATTTTGGCGCGCTCGATAGTCAGATCTCTTATTTCCAACGCTATAGCAGCCTGCGTTTCGTGCCAGATACCATTGGCGATCTCGTGTTCAACGGGGTTGCCTCGGATGTGACGCGGACGAGCCTCGTCAATGGGATCCAGGGGGATAATTCCTACCGTATCGACGCGAAGGATACATTGCGCTTCGGATTTACCGCCGATGTCGAGCATGCGACGGCCATCAACAATTCCGTCGTCCTCCCCTTGGACGCTTTCGGCAATCCGATCGATGCGCCGTTTGGCATCGCCGACAGCGAAGGCAAGACGGGGGAAGTGGCCGGCTTCTATGTCCAAAACGAATATAAACTGACGCCGCAACTCACGGTCAATGGCGGCCTGCGCTTCGATACGATGCAGGAATATGTGAGCGCGAGTCAGCTGAGCCCGCGGCTGAGTTTGGTTTACAAACCGTTCGAAGACACGACGTTCCATATCGGCTATGCGCGCTATTTCACGCCGCCGGAGCTCGCGCTTTCCGCGCCGACACCGTTAGCGAGCTATGCCAATACGACGCTCGCGGCGGGCGTCAATCAGGATAGTCCGGTGCGGCCCGAACGCTCTCATTTCTTCGACGCCGGCGTCACGCAGCGCGTCTTGCCAGGCCTCGATGCCGGGGTGGACGTCTATTACAAGATCGCCACGAACCTCATCGACGACGGCCAGTTTGGCCAGGCTCTGGTCTTGACCGCGTTCAATTACGCGCGGGCCTATAACGATGGCGTGGAATTCAAATTGAACTATGCGCACGATGGTTTCAGGGCCTACGGCAATCTCGCCATTGCCCAGCAACGCGCGACCCAGGTGTCGTCGAACCAATATCTCTTCTCGCCGGCCGAAATCGGCTATATCGCCAATAATTACATCTACACCGATCATGACCAGTTGATCACGGCTTCGGGCGGCGCGTCTTACGATTTCCAGGGCACCAAAGTCAGTCTCGACGGGATTTTCGGCAGCGGCTTGCGCAACGGGTTCGCCAATACCGGCACCGTGGCGCCTTACGCGACCGCCAATCTCGGCGTGACGCGCGATTTTGTCGTCGCGCCAAACGGCAAGCCGTTGACGGTAAGATTCACGGTCGTGAACCTCACTGACGCGGTCTACGAGATCCGCGACGGATCGGGGATCGGCGTTTTCGCGCCGCAATATGGGCAGCGGCGTGGGTTTTTCGCGGGCGTCAGTCAGCGGTTCTGATGCGCGCGCGCGCTCCGTTTGATCTGCTTTGGCAGCCGTCTCCGTTTGTGGAAATAGGGCGCTACGCGTTGGCTTCCGTTGTCGTGCTGGCGCTTGCGGGCGGCGTCGTGGCTTGGGTCGATGGCCGGGCGCCGGAGGGACCGGCGGTATCCGGGCTCGAGGACGCCGTTCTTCTCGATTTGCCGCCGGCGCTCGCCTCGTCCGCGCCGGTGAGCGATGCCGTCGATGGGCCGAAACAGCAAGCCTCCGAAGCCGTGCCGCCCGCGCCGCCCGTCAAGGAGACCGATCCGCCGGCCGAAGCGAAGCGCGACGACGAGGACGTCAAACCAACGCCCGTGGATCGCGGAGACATTGTGGCGCCGACGCCGAAACCGGAGCCCGTGCCTCCTCCGGTCGCCGCGACGCCGGCGCGGCAGGAGATGGCGCCCGCTAGCTCGTTGGCGCCCGTGACGGATGCCGATCCCATCGATAGCGAAGCCACCAAACGCCGGGCGGCACAAGCTTTGACGCAGTGGCAAAAGGCGATGTTGAGCCGGCTCGAGGCCGCGAAAGCCGGAACGAAAACCAATGGGCTTGCCGGAACTGTCGAAATTGCCTTCAGAATTGACCGAGGAGGACGCCTTCTCGCGCTTCGGATCGCGCGGAGTTCCGGGGCGTCGCCTCTCGATCAAGCCGCGCTTGGCTTGGTGAGACACGCCGCGCCCTTTCCCGTCCCGCCCTCTGGAATCACCGAGACGTCTCTGAGCTTCACGGTGCCCGTCGTGTTCGCGCGGAGGTGAGAATGGATTGCCGAATTATTTTGCCGCGCTCATGTCCTGGGTCCTGGATTGTTAAACGCGATTTAACGACGTTTACGCCGAAAATTACATAAAATGCCGACAAATATTCGATCGCTAAAATTTGAAGGATCGCGGTAATCCGAATTCAAAGCAGGGGGTGTTGAAATACAGGAATTGAAACGGCCAACCCGGATAAAATATGTCTTCCGTCACTGAACCCAACGCAACGGCGCCAAATGGCGACGCCGGAGCTCTTTATTCCGCCCTCCCTTCGTTTTTCGTGTCTCCTGATCCAAGCGGCGACGCGGAAGGGGATGACGCGCTTCAAGCCGCCCCAGGATTTGATCCTTTGGTGCTTCCCGTCCAAGCAACCGAACAGCATCCAACAGCGCATTGGCGCGTCGCCAGCGATGGCCGTCTCGTCAGTTCCTGGAGCAACGACGAACTGGACGCATGAACGATGCCGCGCCGCCGATCCGCGGCGCGGGTGCCGTTCGCGAGACAGCGGGCTCTCAAAGAGCGTTCAGCTCGCGCTGCCCGCCGATTGAGCCGCGGCTTCGGGCAAGTGATCGGCGAGGTGCTTGAGAAAATCATCGATCGGCAGGCCCGCTGATGCCGCGAGCTGATGCACCTGTTCGCTCCCGAGCGCGGTTTTGATTTGCTCGGGCGAGATCGGAAGATTTTTGTTGTTGCTGAGCCACGAGCTGACTTCCTCGCCAAGTCCGTTGGCCGCCAAGGTTTCGAGCGTCGAGGCCAGGCTGCCCGTATTTGGCGCCGTGGTGTTCGCGCCGGGTTGAGCGCCGCCGCCGAGACCGCCGAGAAGCTGGCCGATGATCGCGCTGCTCTGACCGCCGACGCCTTGTTGTAAAAGATTGCCGAGGATATTTTTGGCGCCTTCGCCCGATTGGTCATTGCCAAGCGCGTTGCCGACGGTGTTCACGATATTATCGAACAATCCCATGGTCGCCTCCATCAATTCGCATGCGTTTCCAATTCACATGCGCTTCCTCTTGGAACGCTTCGCATTGGCTTGGTTCGAAGTCCAGGGCATAGTGTTCCTTCGTTAGACTCAATGATCCGACAGAAATGTGACGTTTTAAATTCCATTCACGACCGTGGCATCGAGAAAGGGCGCTTCGCCGCCATCGTCTTTCAAGGCAACGCCCGTGACGTTGCGGCGCAGCGCCTCGCCGGTCAACCAGAGCAGCCTATCCGCCGCTTGCGCGGACGTGAGACCGCCATGGGGATGGATGTTCGAGATGCAATTCCGCTCGGAATCGCGGCGTCCCACCCGGGGGCCGTAAGTGAGATAGACGCCGAGGCTGTCGGCAACGCTCAATCCGGGTCGTTCGCCGATCACGCTCGCGCAAATCCGGGCGCCCAATAAAGCGCCGACCTCGTCGGCCAGCGCGACGCGGGCCTGGGTCGCGATGACGAGCGGCCCGATGCGCCAGCGCGTGAAGCGCTCGAGACAGGCTTGTACGAAAGGCACCGCATGGTCGCGCACGGCCGTGGCGGACAGACCATCGGAAATCACGAAAACAACATCGCAGGCGGAACCGGCCGAAGCCTCGAGCAGGGCGCGGGAATCTGGGTCGAGTTGCCGCCCGAGATCGGGACGGCGAAGATAGGCGGCGCGGTTCGGGGCGGCGCTCTTGACCTGCAAAATTGCCCGGCCCGGGAAGGCCGCCGCGATCGCCTCGGTGTCGAGCGCGGCATGGACGGCGTCTCGCGCCTTGGCATGGGCGAATTGGAAATCGAGCACGGTTTTGAGGGGGGGCGCATCGCCGGCGCGGCCAAGCCCAATCCGTGCCGGGGTCATGTGGCGCAGCGGACCCCACGGGTCGGGCGCGGTGAGGCTGTCGGTCATCGCGTCTCCTTGGCGAAAGCGAGCAGCCGCGCGCCCGCGCCTTGCGGCGAGAGTTCGCGGAGACGGCCGCCCGGACTCACCATGTCCATGCGTTCGAGCCAGGCCTCGAATTCGGGCGCGCCGCGAACGCCGAAGGTCGAGCGCAGATAGAGCATGTCGTGGAACGACAGGCTTTGATAGTTGAGCATGATGTCGTCGGCGCCGGGCACGGCGATCAGGAACGTGACGCCCGCCGCGGTCAATAGCGTCATCAGCGTATCCATATCGTCTTGATCGGCTTCGGCATGATTGGTGTAGCAGACGTCGGCGCCCATCGGCAGTCCCATGAGCTTGCCGCAGAAGTGATCCTCCAACCCCGCGCGGGCGATTTGTTTGCCGTCGTAGAGATATTCCGGCCCGATGAAACCGACGACGGTATTGACGATGAGCGGCTTGTACCGCCGCGCCACGGCGTAAGCGCGGGCTTCGAGTGTCTGCTGATCGACGCCGTGATGCGCATTGGCCGACAGCGCGGCTCCTTGGCCGGTCTCGAAATACATGACGTTTTGGCCGATCGTTCCCCGTTTGAGACCGAGCGCGGCGGCGTAGGCCTCGTCGAGCACGGCGAGATCGATTCCAAAGCCCCGGTT
Source organism: Beijerinckiaceae bacterium (assembly GCA_031291515.1). Classification (GTDB taxonomy): domain Bacteria; phylum Pseudomonadota; class Alphaproteobacteria; order Rhizobiales; family Beijerinckiaceae; genus RH-AL1. The sequence continues at coordinate 36,529 of JARLIW010000226.1, forward strand.
GGCCGCCTGCGTTCCCGCCACCGATTGGAAGACGAGATCGACCGGCGCGCCGCGTTCCATCATTTGGAGGGCATTGGTCACATGAGTCAGCACGCAGGTTTGCGTGGGGATGTCATATTGCTGGCGCAGTTCGTCCAGCATCTCCAAGATGGCCATGCAATTCGGCACGCTATCGCTCGCCGGGTTGACGCCGATCACGGCGTCGCCGACGCCGAACATCAAGCCGTCGAGGCAGGATACCGCAATCCCCTTGAGATCATCGGTGGGATGGTTGGGTTGCAGACGCGACGCGAGCCGGCCGGGCAGGCCGAGCGTATTGCGGAAGGCCGATGTGACCTGGCATTTGCGCGCCGCCGCGATCAAATCCTGATTTCGCATGAGTTTCGACACCGCCGCCGCCATTTCCGGCGTCACGCCGGGCGCCAGCGCGGCCAGCGCCGGGGCATCCGCGGTGTAAGACAAGAGCCAATCGCGAAAGCCGCCGACGGTCAGATGGGCGATGGGCGCGAAAGCCAGCGAATCATGGCTGTCGATGATGAGTCGCGTGACCTCGTCGCTTTCGTAGGGCACGACGGCTTCGTCCAAGAACGTCTGGAGTGGGAGATCGGCGAGGCAAAAACGCGCGGCCACCCGCTCCGAATCGCTGTTGGCGGCAATGCCGGCGAGTTCGTCGCCGGACCGGCGCGGCGACGCCGCGGCCAGCAAAGCCGCGAGATCTGGAAAATGGAAGCGCTCGTTGCCGATTGCGCTGACATAACTCGCCATCGTCACTCCTCGCCTCGAGTTAGGTCCCATTGCGGCTTGGCGGCGCCGGGCCTGGCGCAAAAAATTCGCTACCATCTTGGGAGCGCATGGCTTAACCGGCAAGCCGAACGACGTTACTTCAAAAAGGGCGTCCAGCCGAAGCCGGAAAGATCCGATATGCTCAAGCGTCCACCGTCCCCCGAGCGAGACCCAAGCGCCGCGCCGCGCCCCCGCATCACCGATCCCAGGTTGAGGCGCACGCTCGTGCGGACTGGTTTGAACCTACGTTGGAGCGACGATCTTTACCACCGGACGCTTCGGCTTTCCTGGCCTTGGTTTTTTCTGCTCATCGCCGTGGCCTATTGCGCCGTCAATCTGACTTTCGCGCTGTTGTATTTTGCGCAACCTGGCTCGATCCTCAACGCCCGGCCCGGCCTGTTCCGGGACGCTTTTTTCTTTAGCGTCGAAACCTTCGGCACGATCGGCTATGGCGTGCTCGCGCCAGCGACCGACTACGCCAATACGGTCATGACCATGGAAACCCTGGTCGGCATGACCTTCGCGGCGATCACGACGGGCATCATGTTCGCGCGGATTTCGCGGCCGACCGCGCGGGTTCTCTTTGCCAATGTCGCCGTCGTGACGCCGTATGAGGGCGTGCCGACTCTGATGATCCGCCTTGGCAACGTGCGGTCGAATCAGATCCTCGAAGCCGACGCTAGCCTGTCCCTGTTGCGGGACGAACGTAGCGCGGAGGGAATGCGGCTGCGCCGTTTCTACGATCTTGTCCTGGAACGCGCGCATACGCCGGTCTTCGCGCTGTCCTTCACGGCCATGCACAAAATCGACGAAACGAGTCCGCTTTATGGCCTCGACATGGCGGCGCTCAAAGCGATCGGCGCGGAGCTCCTCATCACCGTGACGGGGCTCGACGACACCAGCTCGCAGCCGGTCTATGCCAGGCGCTCGTATCTCGCCGGGGATATCCGCTTCGGGCACGCTTATACCGATATGTTCTCGATTGCGCCCGACGGCCGGCGTCTCGTCGACTACGGCCTTATCGACATGACGGAGGAGGTGACGCCATCCGATGTGGCGACATAATATGAGGCATGACGAGGCCCGTAAGTTCGAAACTTTAGCGTCGAGAGGCCTGTTTGCGCGCCTTGGTCACGGCGTCTTTAAATCCAGCGGCGTCGAGCGCGTTGGCGACGACCGTATCGCCGATGATGAAAACCGGCGTCCCCTGCAGCCCTAGCGCGTCCGCCTCCGCCATGTTCCGCTTGAGCAGAGCGACGATTTCGTCGTCGCGGTCGTCCAAATCGCGATTGAGACGGCTGATATCGATGCCCGAGGCGAGCACCGCTTGGCTGATGTCTTCGTCTGTCGCCGGCCGCGCGTTCATCCGCATGAGCGCTTGATGCACTTCGGAATATTTGCCTTGCCATGCGGCGGCAATGGCAATTTTGGCGGCCTTGACCGAGCTTTTCGTCAGGATCGGCCAGTCCTTGTAAACGACGCGCACCTTGGGATCGCGCGCGATCAAGGCCGTGAGCCCACCGTCGCTACGTTTGCAATAGGGGCAATTGTAATCGATAAAGGCGACGATTGTGACGTCCCCGTTGGGATTGCCCGCGATGGGACATGTCGGATCGTGGAGCAGAGCCGCTTCGAGCGTTATGTCTGGAGACGGCGTGGCGTCTTCGGCTCTTGCCGCGCCCGCCGCCATTAAAACCAGCGCGCAAGCTAGTCCGACAGCCGACCGGCGCGTGCTCCGGCGACCCCATTCCCGAGCCTCGAGGCGAAAGGTCCAGCTTGAAATCGGCATGGAGCCTTATGCGACGGAAGCCCCGGAAACGCAACTCGGCTCGCCAAAATGGCTGCGGTACCGCTCTTCGATATCGTTCATCGGCATGACCGTGAACACGTCCGTCGTTCCAAATTGCCGGTCGATTACGGCGCTTCGGCTGAATCGCGCTCCCGTCCGCAGATAGGCCTTCAGGAGGGGCGGCAACGAGGCGAGTCCGCGGCGAACATCGATGCTGTCGCGCGCCAGTGGCGTGAAATCGGCTTCGCCGCGCGGCCAGGCCTCGACTTGCCATTCCTCGCTCGCTTGCGCGTAGTGATGAAGAAAACTGAGCGGCAGGCGCAAGGCCTCGAGATCCGTGCCCGGCAAGCTGGCGCAGCCGATCAACGCATCGATGTGATGTCGTTTCGCGTAGAGCCAAAGGCCGCGCCAGAGGAGCTCGATCACGCGCTTGGAACGGTAATTCGCATGGACGCAGGACCGGCCGAGTTCGAGAAACCGCGTGCCGGGCTGGCGCGCGAGTAAATCGCGCATATCGAATTCGCCTTGCGAATAAAAGCCGTGATGCGCGTCGGCGATCTCGCGGCGGAGCAGACGATAAGTTCCGACGACCTTTGCCTTGGGCCGGCCGGACGCGGCAACCGCTTCGGTATCCATGACGATAAGATGGTCGCAAATTGCGTCAAAGGGGCAAATGTCGCGGCGCAGATGAGCGATGGTTTGCGAGGCGACGGCGCCGCCTTCCTCATAAAAGACGGTGTAGCGAAGCTTTTGCGCGCTCCGCAATTCCTTCGCTGTCGAGGCGAGCCGAATCTCGAACGGCCCGGTCTTCTCGAGGACAAAGGAATCGATGCCGAACGTACGGTCATTGGCACTATCATGCGCCTTGGGAAGGCGGATCGGACTGTCGAGGAGCGCTAGGTCGTGGTGGAGAATCGCCATGGCTATTTCGCGGCTCCTTTCATGGGACCAGTCTCGATTAGGGCGCCGAGACGAAAATTTAATGACATTAAAATGGCCGCCGTGTCATCTAAGCGAGATAGAATTCGCGTAGTCACGCAGCGCTAAACGTCAGAGGCAATATGCCTTTTCTTCGCTTCATATGTCTCGTCGCCGCTCTGCTGGTCTTCTTTTTCGTCATGGTGCCCGTGCAAGGCCTCTTGGCGCGTCGTCGCCCGTCTCTGGCGGACCAGATTCCGCTGCTGTTTTGCCGAACGCTGTTGCGGATTTTGCGTGTTCGGGTGGTCTTAACGGGCCGACGGCCGGTTCGGGGCCCGCAACTTCTTGCCGTCAATCATGTTTCATGGATCGATGTCCTCGTGATGGGCAGCCTTACCCCGTTTTGCTTTCTCGCCAAACAAGAAGTCGCGTCGTGGCCGATTTTGTCGTCTTTTGCCCATGTTCAGGGCACGGTCTTTATCGACCGGCGCCGGCGGCGCGGGATTCCGCCGGCGAATCGTGCCATGGCGGAGCGGATGGGGCAGGGCCGGGCGGTTCTGTTGTTTCCCGAGGGCACGACTTACGACGGGACGGCGCTCGGCCCATTTTTTTCCTCGCATTTCGCGGCCGCGCGGGATTTCCTCCAGCACCATGGGGACCACCGGAGCGTCAGCGTCCAGCCCGTCGCTTTAGCTTACTCGCGACCTTTCGCGGCTTGGATCGGCGACGATGCGCTTTTGCCGCATCTCTGGCGGGTTCTGCGGCGCGAGCCGCTGACATGCCGTGTCGCTTTCGCCGCGCCGGTTCCCTATACGGGGGAAAGCGACCGTAAGGTGGTGAGCCGGCTGGCTCGGTCAGCGATCGCGGACCTTCTCGCCACCTCGACGCCCATGCCCGCGGGCGAGCGGTTGAGCGCCGCGTGAACGTTATGCCATGCGCCGACCCGTGCTGCCTTTCGTCATAGAGCAGGGGAGGAAAAGTCGCGTTCCGTTTCGCGGAGTCTCAACTTTCGTACCATGATGACCAAAGTTTCGTTATTGAATTGTTTTCGGGGGGATTTCGTCACGCGATTCCCGCGACGAGCTGTCTTCGCGCAATTATGGTGGTACGATCGTCACCGTAATGACGAAGAACGCGACGCATAATAAAAAGACGCATAATAAAAAAAGGTGAGGCCATGATGATTCGAGAGTCGGCCCTCGGCGATTCGTTGACGGTGGCTCGCGTGATCGCGGCCTTGCCCGAGGCTGTGCTTGCCGTCAGCTTCGAGGACCGCGTGCTCGAGATCAATCCGCCGGCGCAAGCTTTGTTTCCGGGGCTTCGCATTGGCGCGCCGCTGGCGCGTATTCTTCGTTCGCCGGATATCCTCGATGCGATCGGGCACGCGCGCGTCAGTGGCAAGCCAGCGCGTGCGAGTTGGCTCGAGCGGGTGCCGGTCGAGCGTCTGTTCGAGGTCAACGTGTCGCCCGTCGAAGGCCTCGACTTCGGCCCCATGCTCATCATCTATTTCCGCGAGATCAGCGAAACCCGCCGTTTCGAGCGGATGCGGATCGATTTCGTGGCCAATGCCAGTCACGAATTGCGGACACCGCTCGCGTCGCTTCTTGGTTTTATCGAAACGTTGCAAGGACCCGCGCGCAATGACGCGAGCGCGCGCACGCGATTTCTCGCGATCATGCGCGAGCAGGCCCAACGCATGGCGCGGTTGGTGGACGATCTTCTATCGCTGTCGCGGATCGAACAGCACTTGCATCTCCAGCCGCGGCAGCCGGTCGATCTTGCGCTTGTGCTTCACCATATCGTCGATACGCTCGGGCCCTTGGCTGATGACAATAGCGTGACGGTGCGGCTCGATGCCGAGACGCCGGTGATTGTCAGCGGTGATCGCGACGAACTTCTGCGCGTCGCCGAAAACCTCATCGAGAACGCGATAAAATATGGAGCCTCGGACGGCGAGGATAAAAGGGTCGAGGTCTCCGCCTCGCTGGATGATGGCGACGGCGTGATCACGGTCCGGGATTTTGGGCCGGGGATTGCTTCCGAACATCTCCCGCGTCTGACCGAGCGATTCTATCGGATCGATGCCGGGGCGAGCCGGGCCAAGGGCGGGACGGGGCTCGGGCTCGCCATCGTCAAACATATTGTCGCGCGCCATCGTGGCCGCCTGAAGATCGAATCCGCGGAAGGCTCGGGGGCGATTTTTCGTGTGTTTTTGCCGCTTCATAACCCCTAGATGCCTAATTGTTAGGCAGTTTTGTCACAAAACTGTTATCTTATTGTCTTAAAACCATGGCGAAGCGCCACTAACTGTGCGGCGGGAGGTTCGAGCCTCCGCAGTCCTCGTTTTGAGGATGTCCATCAGCCAATGAGGCAATCCATGACTTCGCACCTTTTCATACGGGCGGCGTTTGCTGCCGTGATCGGCGCCGCCGCGAGCGTTCCCGCTCAGGCCCTTGAAATTTCCGGCGCCGGCGCAACGTTCCCGTATCCGATCTACGCGAAATGGGCGGAAGCCTATAAAGCCGCGACTGGCGACGGTTTGAACTATCAGTCCATCGGCTCGGGCGGTGGCATCAAGCAGATCAAGGCTCGGACCGTGACCTTCGGCGCGACCGACAAGCCCTTGACGGCCGACGAGTTGAAAAAAGAAGGTTTGGTTCAGTGGCCGATGGTGATGGGCGGCATCGTGCCCGTCGTGAACCTCGACGGAATCAAGTCCGGCGAACTGACGTTTGACGGGCCGGTCCTCGCCAAGATTTTCCTGGGCGAAATCAAGACTTGGAACGATCCGGCGATCGCCAAGCTCAATCCCGGCGTGAACTTGCCGTCGGCCGCGATTTCGGTCGTGCATCGTTCGGACGGATCGGGCACGACCTTCAATTTCACCGATTATCTTTCGAAGGTTTCGGCCGAATGGAAGTCAAAGGTCGGCGAAGAAACCGCGGTGGAATGGCCGATTGGCATTGGCGCCAAGGGTAACGAGGGCGTTGCCAACAACGTCCAACAGACCAAGAATTCGATTGGCTACGTCGAATTCGCTTATGCCAAGCAGAACAAGCTGACCTACGGCGACCTGATCAACAAGGACGGCAAGAAGGTCGAGCCCATCGCGGCCGCGTTCCAGGCCGCCGCCGCCAATGCCGACTGGACGAAAGCTCCGGGCTTCTACTTGATCCTGACCGATCAGCCCGGCGCCGGCTCTTGGCCGATCACGGCAGCGACCTTCATCCTGATGCCGGAAACGCCGAAGGATGCCGCCGCCGCCGCCGCCGCCCTCAAGTTCTTCTCGTGGGCCTACGAAAAGGGCGCCGATGCCGCTCTCGCCTTGGATTACATCCCGCTGCCGGGCAGCGTCGTGACCTTGGTCAAAAAAGAATGGTCGGAAAATATCAAGAACGCCGAGGGCAAGCCGCTGCAATTCTAAAATTGCCGGCGATCATGAAGAAGGGGTTGCCCCCTTCTTCATGAGGCTGGGCGTCGTCTTGTCTATAAGTCTGAATTATTGGCGGAAATACTCTCGGATACGAAGAGCGTGTGGATGTGGAGCAGGATGTGGTTGACGTGACGGTCGGGGTACCAAATGTCGATGGATCGACAATTCTTGATCGTGCAAAGGCCTTGGCTCGCTTTAAATTCGAAAACACGTTTTTCCATTTCGTGACGTTTTCGGCCGCCATCACGGTTTTGGTTCTTTTGAGCGGCGTGATTCTGTCGCTGGTCCTCGGGTCGATCCCCGCGATTCGCGCGTTCGGCGCCGGTTTTCTCGTCACCGAGGTCTGGAACCCCGTAACCGACAAATACGGCGCCGCCGCCGCGATCTACGGCACGGTCGTCACATCGATCATCGCCATGGTGATCGCCATTCCGATTGGCGTCGGCATTGCTATATTTTTAAGCGAATTGTGTCCGCAACCGCTCCGCCAGCCCATCGGCATCGCGATCGAACTCCTCGCGGGCATTCCGTCGATCATCTATGGAATTTGGGGCCTCTTCATCTTCGCGCCGCTGCTGCAGCAATATGTCGAGCCTGGCATCATCTCGTTTTTTGGATCCGTTCCCGGATTGAATCTCGTGTTCGAGGGGCCGCCTTATGGGATCGGCGTCTTCACGGCGGGCTTTATCCTCGCGATCATGGTGCTGCCCTTCATTTCGTCGATTTCACGCGACGTCTTCGCCACCGTCCCCGCGGTTTTGAAGGAATCGGCCTACGGGCTCGGTTTCACGACGCGCGAAGTGGTCGGCAATGTCGTCATTCCCTATACGCGCACGGGCATTATCGGTGGCGTGATGCTGGCTCTGGGCCGGGCTCTTGGCGAGACGATGGCGGTCACCTTCGTCATCGGCAATGCGCATCGTGTCTCGAACTCGATTCTCGCGCCGGGCACGACGATTTCCGCGACGATCGCCAATGAATTTACCGAGGCGGTCGGCTCGCTTTATACGTCGGCGCTGGTCGAGCTTGGTCTGATCTTGTTCGTCATCACGTTCATCGTGCTCGCGATCGCGCGTTTCATGCTGATGCGTATCGAACAAAAAGGAGCGCAGTGATCATGACGCTTTATGATACGCGCCGCCGTAAGAATGCGATTTACGTCAGCCTATGCTACGCCGCTTCGGTGTTCGGACTGGTCTGGTTGGCGTGGATTCTCTGTGCCCTGATTTTCAAGGGCTCCGCCGGGCTGATGCCGGCGACCTTCACACAGATGACGCCGCCGCCGGGCAGCGCGGGTGGTCTTCTCAACGCCATCTGTGGCAGCTTGATCATGTCGATTGCCGCCGTTGCGCTCGGCACGCCGATCGGCATTCTCGCCGGAACCTATCTCGCGGAATATGGCAGCGGCTCGAAGCTCGCATTCGTCGTGCGCTTCATCAACGATATCTTGCTCAGCGCGCCGTCGATCGTCATCGGTCTCTTTGTCTATCAGATCGTCGTCGTGCCAATGGGGCATTTCTCCGCTCTCGCCGGCATGTTGGCGCTCGCGATCATCGTGATCCCGGTCGTCGTGCGGACCACGGAGGATATGTTGCGATTGGTTCCCAACCAACTGCGCGAGGCGTCGACGGCTTTGGGATTGCCCAAGAGCATGGTGATCCAGAGAATTGCCTATAAGGCGGCGCGGGCGGGTTTGACCACTGGCGTTCTTTTGGCCATCGCGCGCATCAGCGGCGAGACGGCCCCGCTTTTGTTCACGGCCTTGAACAACCAGTTTTTCGAGACCAACGTCAACGCGCCGATGGCGAGCCTGCCCGTGGTTATTTTCCAATTCGCGCTGTCGCCCTATGCCGATTGGCAACGGCTCGCGTGGACGGGCGCGCTGATCATCACGATGACCGTGCTCGCGCTTTCGATCACGGCGCGCGTGCTTGGCAGACAGAGGATAAAGTCATGAGCCCCACGAATGGCGCCGGCGCCAACCGCTCCGCCAAAATTCTCGTCAAGGATTTGAATTTTTTCTACGGCGATTCCTTGGCGCTCAAATCGGTCAACATGTCCGTCTACGCCAACAGCGTAACCGCGATCATCGGCCCGTCCGGCTGCGGCAAGTCCACGCTGCTGCGGGTCTTGAACCGGATGTACGACCTCTATCCCAAGCAAAGGGCGGTCGGGGAAGTGCTGCTCGACGGCGACAATATCTTGGCGCCGAGCCAAGACGTGAATTTGCTGCGCGCGCGCGTTGGCATGGTGTTTCAAAAGCCGACGCCGTTTCCGATGTCGATTCATGAAAACATCGCCTTTGGCATCAAGCTCTACAATAAAGTCTCGAAGAGCGAGCTCGACGGTCGCGTCGAAAAGGCATTGCGCGGCGCCGCCTTGTGGAACGAGGTCAAGGATAAGCTGCATGCCAGTGGGCTCTCGCTGTCGGGCGGTCAGCAGCAGCGTCTTTGTATTGCGCGCACCGTCGCGATCGAGCCCGAGGTGATCTTGTTCGACGAACCGTGCTCCGCGCTCGACCCGATCTCCACCGCCAAAGTCGAGGAATTGATCGATGAGCTCAAGGAGAAATATACAATTGCCATCGTGACCCATAGTATGCAGCAGGCCGCGCGTGTCTCCAGCTATACGGCGTTTATGTATTTAGGCGAATTGCTCGAGTTCGACGAGACGACGAAAATGTTTACCTCCCCGGACAAGAAGCAAACACAAGATTACATAACTGGGCGCTTCGGTTGATACGGCAAGGGAAGGGATCCTCCGATGAGTGAGCACATTGTCACTGCCTATGATGCCGAACTCGACCTGCTCGGCCGCAAGATCGCGGAAATGGGCGGGATCGCGGAGAAAATGCTCTCCGACGCGATGGACGCGCTAGTTGATTTCGATGCCGATCTCGCGCGCCAGACTGTTGCCGCCGATCCGCGGCTCGATCATCTGCAACGCGAAATCGAGCAAAGCGCCATTCAGACGATCGCTCGGCGCCAGCCCATGGCGGTCGACCTCCGTGATATTATCGCGGCGATCCGGATTTCCGCCGATCTCGAGCGGATTGGCGATCTCGCCAAGAATATCGCGAAACGCGCGATCGTCGTCGCCGCCGAAGCCAGGCTGCCGCGCGCGATCATCGGTCTCAAATCCATGCATGAGAATGCAGCGCTCTCGCTCAAGGATGTGCTGGATGCCTATGCGCAGCGCGACGTCGAGCGCGCCCGCGCGGTTTGGCTGCGCGATGCCGAATTGGATGCGCTCGAGGATAGCGTGTTCCGCGATCTCCTGACGTTCATGATGGAAGATCCGCGCAACATTTCGTTTTGCACGCACCTTCTATTCTGCTCGAAGAACATCGAGCGGATCGGCGATCATGCGACCAATATCGCGGAGACCGTCTATTATCTCGTGACCGGAGAGGAGTTGCCGGTCGAGCGTCCCAAGGGCCGCTCCTACTCGTTCGAACAGACCCAGCCCCCAACGTGACGTGAGCTCCGGACATGATGGATACTCTTACGGAAATCAAACCGAATCCACGAAATGGAACGGCGCCGGGCGCGACGCCGCGGATCCTTGTCGTGGAAGACGAAGAAACGCTCAGCGTGCTCCTGTCCTACAATTTGGAGTCGGAGGGCTTCGCGGTCGAATGTGTCGAGCGGGGCGACGAAGCGGATTTGCGGCTGATCGAGGCGCCGCCGGATCTCGTGATCCTGGATTGGATGTTGCCCGGTGTCTCCGGACTCGAGATTTGCCGCCGCATGCGCGCGCGTCAGGCGACGCGGACCTTGCCGGTCATCATGCTGACGGCGCGCGGCGAGGAAAGCGAGCGCGTCCGTGGGCTTTCGACCGGCGCCGATGATTATATCGTCAAGCCGTTCTCGGTCCCTGAACTGATCGCGCGCGTCCGCGCGCTGTTGCGCCGCGCCAGTCCCGATCGCGTGGCCTCGCGGCTTTCGGCCGGCGATCTCGAACTGGATCGCCAAAACTGGCGGGTTCACCGAGCGTCTCGGGTGGTTCACCTCGGTCCCACCGAATTCCGTCTGCTCGAATATCTCATGGCGAAGCCTGGCCGGGTTTTTTCGCGCGCGCAATTGTTGGACAGCGTTTGGGGCCTCTCGGCGGAAATCGACGAGCGGACCGTCGACGTACATGTCGGGCGTTTGCGGAAGGCGTTGTCGCAAAATGGCGAGTTGGACCCGATCCGCACCGTGCGCGGCGCCGGTTACGCGTTCGACGAGACGTTTGGCAGCGGCGGCTGATTGAGGCGAGGGCGCATTCGCTGGGCCGCGCCTGATTGCAAATGACACCCTGAATGATCCGGTGGGGGCTGCCCCTGTGAGGGGGGCCCTCCGAGACCGGCGCCAATCCCGCGGAAATCGGCGCCGTCCATGGCGTCGACCGGGATCGTCGTTAGGGACATGCTCCCATATGGCCTATCGCTTGGAAACGCGACCAAGCGATAGAGAACGCGCTTTTGCGCTCAAGGCGATTTCCTCGGTCACGAACGCCGCGAATTTTCGCGGGCCGCGCTCTAAGCGATCCGACGTTCGCGGCGACGGTCTTGCGTGGGCTGGTAGGCCATGCGGCTATGAATGTTGCAATAAGGGCCTTCGCCAGCCGGGGTTTTCCCGCCGCAATAGCGAAAGTCGGCGCTGGTGGGATCGCCCATCGGCCAGCGGCACATCGACTCCCGCAACTCCATGATGGTGACGTGTTCGCACATCGGCACGACCACGTCGGTCGTTGCGCGCAGTGCCTGCGGCAAAGGCACGGGCGCGGCGTGGTGCATGGCAAGCGCGGTATTGCCGCGCATTGGCATTGCGGCCGCCCGGGGTTGCGGGGCGGGGGCACGGACCGGCGATTGCGGCGCGGTCTTGGGCCGGGCGCGCGCGGGACTGACCGGCATGGCCGCTTTTTCCCGGCCGGAAAGACCGAGACGATGGACCTTGCCGATGACCGCGTTACGCGTGACGCCTGCCGCTAACTCCGCGGCGATCCGGCTCGCGCTGTGGCCATCGAGCCAGAGTTTCTTCAGTAGCTCGACCCGTTCATCGGTCCAGGACATCGCCTTCTCCTAAGCAATCATGACCACGTGTGGCCGGGTTGGCCCGTGACGCCCGCGGTTTCACGGGTTTCACGCAGCTACGAATCCATCAATCAACGCTGCGCCGGTAAACCGGCGTCGTCCAACGCAGTACGCTTGATGAAAGCCTGCCGCACGAGATGTCGTGTTCGACAGAGGCGAAGTTACACTAGACGTTGAATCCGGCGCAAGAGTCGTAACACTTCGTTAAGTGTTTTCAACAAGTGCTTGCACAGAGAGTCGGGCATTTCTGGACGTTCGGGATTCAAAGCGGGAACAAAACGGAATCGACCCGCAGAAAGACGGGTGTCGGTTTTTTGAATCGGCTGCTTGCCCTGTGTGTAACCGTGGATCGCCTTCGTTTCTGCTTGCCATATCCGCAAAATCACATAATCGCTCGCGGGATTTGACCCAAGGGCCAGAAGTCCTTAAAAAGTGGTCACACGTCGTTTCGCGCCGCCCCGTGGGGCGGCCTTTTGCGTTATGACCCCTCGGCATTCCTTCTCGATAAAGGATTGGGACGTGACCTCGTCTTTGCTACCGACCTATGCGCGATACCCTCTTGCTTTCGCTCGCGGCGAAGGCGTTTGGCTCGAAACCGCCGAGGGCGGGCGCTATCTCGATCTTGGCGGTGGCATTGCCGTGGCGTCGCTCGGCTATTCGCATCCGCACCTTGTCGCGGCCTTGATCGAGCAGGGCGGCAAGCTGTGGCACACGTCGAACCTGTTCCAAATCCCGCAGGCCGAACGCCTCGCCGCGCGGCTGACGGCGGCCTGTTTCGCCGATTATGTCTTTTTCACCAATTCGGGCGCCGAGGCGCTCGAGGGGGCGATCAAGACCGCGCGGAAGTATCACGCCGTGGGCGGTCATCCCGAGCGCTTCCATATCATTACGTTCGAAGGCGCCTTTCACGGGCGCACCTACGCGACCATCGCGGCGGGCGGGAACGAAAAATATATCGAGGGTTTCGGTCCCAAGGCGCCGGGCTTCGATAAGGTGCCGTTTGGCGATCTTGCGGCGGTCAAGGCCGCGATCGGGCCGCAGACCGCCGCGATCCTGGTGGAGCCAATTCAGGGTGAAGGCGGCGTCCGCGTGCCGCCGCATGCCTTTTTACGCGGGCTTCGCGAGCTCTGCGATCAAAACGGTCTGCTTCTCATCGTCGACGAGGTTCAATCCGGGGTCGGCCGGACAGGCAAGCTTTTTGCCTATCAACATTCCGGAATCGAACCCGACATTATGGCGATCGCGAAAGGCATTGGCGGCGGGTTTCCGCTCGGTGCTTTCTTGACGACCTTCGAAGCTGGGAAGGGCATGACGGTCGGCACCCATGGCACCACGTTTGGTGGCAATCCGCTCGCGACGGCGGTCGGCAACGCCGTGCTCGACGTCGTGCTCGAGCCTGGATTCATCGAGAGCGTCGCGGCCAAGGGTCTATTGTTCAAGCAGCGTCTCGCGGCGTTGCGGGACACCTATCCTTCCGTCATTGCCGAAGTGCGCGGCGAGGGGCTGATGCTCGGCCTGAAGCTTAACGTACCGGCGGCCGATTTCGCCGCTGCTGGCCGCGCCGAGCACGTGCTCGTGATTCCGGCCGCCGATAATGTCGTGCGTTTGATTCCGCCGCTGATCATCTCGGAGGATGAAATCGCGGAGGGCGTGGCTCGCCTTGGCGCCGCGTGCGGGCATTTCAAGGCGATGGACGATGCTCGAAAAGGGGCGGCTGAATGACACGAGTGCTCTTTTCGGATGCCGCGCGGGAAACCCGGCATTTTCTCGATCTTTCGGTGGTGAGCGCCGCGGATTTGCGTCACATCATCGATACGGCCGCGGCGATCAAGGCGAGCTGGCGGCGGGGCACGCCCGCGCGGGACCGGCCCTTGGCCGGCAAGTCCTTGGCGATGATCTTCGACAAGCCCTCGACCCGCACGCGCGTCTCGTTCGATCTCGCCATGCGCCAACTCGGCGGCGAGACGATCATGCTGACGGGCAAGGAAATGCAGCTCGGCCGCGGCGAGACGATCGCCGACACGGCGCGGGTCTTGTCGCGCTTCGTCGACGCGATCGTGATCCGTATTCTGTCGCATGACGACATGCTCGAACTGGCCAGCAATGCGAGCATTCCCGTCATCAACGGGCTGACCAAGCGTTCGCATCCGTGCCAGGTCATGGCCGACATCCTGACTTTCGAGGAACATAAAGGCCCTATCGCGGGCAAGACCGTCGCCTGGGTCGGGGACTCCAATAATGTCTTGGCGAGCTGGATCCATGCGGCCCAAGCTTTCGGGTTCAAAATCAATGTCGCCGCGCCGGTGCCTTTGGGCGTCCCGCAAGAGACGCTGGATTGGGCGCTCGCGACAGGCACAAAACTGACCACCACCGTCGATCCCTACGCCGCTGTCGATGGCGTGGACTGTGTCATCTCGGATTGCTGGGTTTCGATGGGAGACGAGGACGAAAGCCTGCGCCACAATCTTCTCTCGCCCTATCAGGTCAATGCCAAGCTGATGGCCGCGGCGGATAAGGACGCGATCTTCATGCATTGCCTGCCCGCTCATCGCGGCGAGGAGGTGACCGACGACGTCATTGACGGGCCGCAGTCCGTTGTCTTCGACGAGGCCGAGAACCGTTTGCATGCGCAAAAGGGCATTTTGGCCTGGTGCCTGGGAGCTTCGGATCGATGACGTCAGCCGGGCCGACTGGCTTCCCAGAGATACGTCCCGTATCCGATGAAGGTCACGACGATCGCGTCCTTCCCTATGCGGTGGAACCGCTCGACGTGCGCGGGCGGGTCGTGCGGCTCGGCGCCTCGATCGACCATATTCTGTCGCAACATGCCTATCCCAAGCCGGTGGCCCGACTGGTCGGGGAAGCCGCCGCGCTGACCGTGCTGCTCGGCTCCGCCCTGAAAATGCAGGGGCGCTTTCAACTGCAGACGAAGAGCGATGGCGTGATCGACATGCTCGTCGTCGATTTCGACGCGCCGGACCGGATCCGCGCTTTTGCGCGCTACGATGCCGCCCGTTTGGACGCCGCGCCACAACACGCCGATCTGCTCGGGCAAGGCCATCTTGCTTTCACGATCGACCAGGGCGACGCTTCGTCGCGCTATCAAGGCATTGTCGCGTTGGAAGGGCAGGGGCTCGAGGCCGCGGCGCATGAATATTTCCTGCGTTCCGAGCAAATCCCGACGTTGGTCCGCCTCGCGGTCGCCGAAAACGTGACCGGGGAAGGGACCGCTTGGCGCGCCGGCGGCCTCATCGTGCAGTTTCTGCCATCCTCGTCCGAACGCCAGCGCCAGGCCGATCTCCATCCCGGCGATGCGCCGGACGATTTCGTATCCGATGCGGCCGCGCCCGACGAGGCCTGGGTCGAGGCTTGCGCCTTGATCGAGACGATCGAGGACCACGAACTCGTCGATCCCACTTTGTCGAGCGAACGGTTGCTCTACCGGCTGTTCCACGAACGCGGCGTCACGGTGTTCGAGCCGCAAGCCGTCCACGACGCGTGCCGCTGCTCACGCGAGGGGATCGAGGCGATGCTGCGCCGGTTCTCGCCGCAAGAGCGCAAGGACATGATTGGCGACGACGGAAAAATCGGCGTGACATGCGAGTTCTGCTCGGTGAAACGCGAGTTCGAGCCGGAGGAATTTGAAGCGGAGGCGTGAGTTCGACCTTGCTTGTTTGGCAAGAAAATTCAGCGTTCTAACTCAGCGCCGCCGCGAGCCGGTGCATGAAGGTAATCCCGGCCTCGATCTCGCGTCCTTCGATATATTCGTCGGGCTGATGCGCTTGGTCGATCGAGCCGGGGCCGCACACGATGGTCGAGATCCCGGCGCGTTGGAATTGGCCGGCCTCGGTCGCGAAGGAGACGGTGCCGGTCGCGTTCGAGCGCGTCAGCGATTTCACCAAGGTTTCCGCTGGCGACCCCGGTTCTGGCGCGAGGCCGGGAACTTCGTGATCGGCATGGGTCTCGATCCGCGCGTCTTTCGCATGGCGGCTCAGTTTCGGCAGAACCACGCGCGCGGCATAATCGTCGAGATGGGCGCGCGCGCTTCCTTGATCGACATTGGGAAGGCCACGAAATTCCCAATCGAAGGCGCAGCGCTTGGCCATGATGTTGCGGGCCGTGCCGCCTTCGATCTTGCCGACATGGATCGTGGAAAAGGGCGGATCGAACAGGCCGGAAGGATCGCCCATCTCGCGCAGCGTCGCGGCGAAACGATAGAGTTCGGTGACGAGCTCGCACGCCGCTTCGACCGCGCTCGCGCCGAGATGCGGCTTGGAGGAATGGGCCTCCTTGCCGTGAACGATCGTCTTGTAGGTCGCGATGCTTTTATGCGCGTCGACGACCGCCATTTCCGTCGGTTCGCCGACAATCGCGATGGCCGGGCGGGGCAGATCGCGGCCGAAACGCGCGATCGTGTCGAGAGAGCCGAGGCAGCCGATCTCCTCGTCGTAGCTGAGAAGCAAATGGATCGGTGTCTTGAGCGCCGTCCTTTGGAACAGCGGCAGCATGGCGAGACAAATCGCGTCGAACCCTTTCATGTCGCAAGTGCCGCGGCCATAAATCCGGCCGCCCTGCTGGCGCAGCAGGAAGGGTTCGCCGGTCCATTCTTGACCCTCGACGGGCACGACGTCGGTATGACCGGAGAGCACGACGCCGCCGTCGATCCTGGGTCCGATCGTCAAGAACAAGGCAGCCTTGTCGCCCTTGGCGTTGGGAACCCGGATCGACTCGATTTCAAGCCCGGCCAGATAGGATTCGACGAATTCGATCAGCGGCAGATTGGTCTTCGAGCTGACCGTATCGAAGGCGACAAGTCGCTCCAAAAGGTCGAGCACCGCCGCAAAATCGTCAGCCCGGTTTTTCGTCATCGCGGCCCCTCCCGGTTCCGGCGGCGTTGTTCGGATTCATCAGGCCCTGTGAGATGCGACATGGCCTTTGCGGTAGCAAAAACGGGACCGTCCTTGTTCTCCTGGAACGTGTCGAGGAGGTCGGTCACGAACGCACGCGACCGTTGGCCATAAAGCTCAATTGATCACGCGCTGCGTAAATGGCGAGTCGAGCGAAAACGCGGGGATTTCGATTTCGAACGCAATGCCGGCTTCGTCCACGACGCGATAGGTTCCCGACATAATGCCGGACGACGTCGAGAGCGGACAGCCCGACGTATAACGAAAGGTTTCGCCGGGCTTCAGGACGGGTTGCTCGCCGACGATGCCGGCGCCCTTCACTTCCTCGA
The DNA here is from genome assembly GCA_031291515.1 of Beijerinckiaceae bacterium. Lineage (GTDB taxonomy): Bacteria > Pseudomonadota > Alphaproteobacteria > Rhizobiales > Beijerinckiaceae > RH-AL1. The sequence continues at coordinate 53,765 of JARLIW010000226.1, forward strand.
GACGCCCATTCGCGTCGGTGATTTTCCAATGCCGCGCCGTGACTTGAACCGTCGCGCTGCTTTGATTGGCGATTTCGACGGTATAGGCCCAAAAATATTGGCCCTCGTCCACGTCGGATCGTTCCGGCACGAATTCCGGCAAGACGGTGACCTCGATATCCTTGGTGACGCAGCTATACATCGAAGAGCCATTCATTCCGAGTTTTCCCGTTTCTATCACGGGAGCGCCCGGTTTCCAAAGTTGTTTTGAGGTCGCCAAAGCTGTCGGACTTTCGAAGAACCACCGTTATTTCATATCATTAGACGTCGCCGTCACTCGGCCGCCAGACCGGGCGCCCGGACGGCTTGAAGCGCTTGCGCGATATCGTCGATCAGGTCTTGGGGATCCTCGAGCCCCACGGAGAGCCGGACCATGCCTTCGGTAATCCCCATCGCCGCGCGGGCTTCGGGGGTCAGGCGTTGATGCGTTGTCGTCGCGGGATGCGTGATGATGCTTTTGGCATCGCCGAGATTGTTGGAAATCGTGACGATCGATAGCGCGTTGGCGAAGCGAAACGCGCCGGCCTTGCCGCCGGCGAGGTCGAAGCTCACCAGCGTCGAGCCGCCCTTCATTTGCCGCTTGATCAAATCGGCTTGGGGATGGTCGTCCCGGCCGGGATAGATCACGCGTTCCACGCCGGGTTGCGTGGCGAGAAAATCGGCGATCGCGCCGGCGCTGCGGACCTGATGCGCGACGCGCACGGGCAAGCTCTCGAGCGATTTCAGCAGCACCCAAGCATTGAAGGGCGAGAGCGCGGGGCCGGTCTGCCGGAGGTAATTGTGAAAATGCTGATCGATCAAGGCTTGGCTGGTCAAGATCACGCCGCCGAGGCAGCGCCCATGGCCATCGACATGTTTGGTCGCGGAATAGACGACGATATCGGCGCCGAGTTCGAGCGGCCGCTGCAGCATCGGCGTGGCGAACACGTTGTCCACCACGAGCGTGGCGCCGCCGGCATGGGCGATGTCGGCGATCGCGCGGATATCGTAGACTTCGAGACCAGGATTGGTCGGCGATTCCAGAAAGCAGACCTTCGTCGTGGGCCGCATCGCCGCGCGCCATTGCTCGAGATCGCCACCGTCGACGAGCGTGGTCTCGACGCCAAAGCGCGGCAGAAGATCCTCGATGATATAGAGGCATGAGCCAAACAGCGCCCGGGCGGCCACGACGTGATCGCCGGCGCGCACCTGTCCCATGACGGAGGCCGTCACGGCGGCCATGCCGCTCGCCGTCGCGCGCGCGGCTTCGGCGCCTTCGAGCAGCGCCATGCGTTCCTCGAACATGGCAACGGTTGGATTGGAGTAGCGCGAGTAGATGAAGCCGGGCGTCTGGCCCTTGAAGCGCGCCTCCGCGACTTCCATTGATTCATAGACATAGCCCTGGGTCAGAAACAGCGCCTCGGACAATTCGCCGAAGCCGGAGCGCATCGTGCCGCCGTGAACGAGCTGGGTGGCGGGCCGCAAGCCCTGGACCTTTGACTGTGTCATCTCGAAATTCCATCCTTCCGACGCCCGCCTCCGGCATTCCGCCGGGCGTGAGTTCCCAACGAACCGGAAACGTCTTTAGTCCTAAACGCGCGAGAAGCCCCCATGCAAGCTCGTCGGGCTCTCGCCGCCTGATTTCAGATGTGCGATAGGGAGGTCTTGCAGGCAGGGCTGCCGTGAAGCCCCGCGAATTGTGAAGTGCTGGTATGACGATGACAGGACGCGAGACGCGCGAGAATAAGCAGGAGAAAACGGGCCACGACGCGCCGGGACTCTTGCCGCGCGAGGACATCGAGGCCTTGATTGCCCGGAAGGTCATTTCAGGCGATCGCGCGATCGAAGCCGCGCAAATCCAGCCCGCGAGCCTCGATTTGCGGCTCGGCGCAAAGGCCTACCGGGTGCGGGCGAGCTTTTTGACCGGGCGGGACCGCGACGTCGCGAGCCGGCTCGAGGCCTTGACCTCCGACACGGTCGATCTCTCTGGCGGCGGCGCGGTCTTGGAGCGCGGCTGCGTCTATGTCGTGCCGTTGCTGGAATCCCTCGCTCTTCCGGCCTCGCTCTCGGCGGCGGCAAATCCCAAGAGTTCGACGGGACGGCTCGATATTTTTACCCGTCTCATCACCGATGGGAGCGAGGTTTTCGATCATGTCGCGCGCGGCTACGCGGGCAGGCTTTATGCCGAGGTTTCGCCGCGCAGTTTCAGCGTGCGCGTTCACGAGGGCTCGAAACTCAATCAGATCCGGTTTCGCCGCTGGGCGCCCGACGACGCCGGGACGGCCTTGGGGATCGACGACCGCGCGCTGTCGCGGTCACATGGCTTGATGCCGCTCGTGGATGGCGATCTCAACCTGCGCGGCGGCTTGATCTTGCGCGTGGCCCTCAGCGCGGCGACGATCGGCGAGATCATCGGCTACAAGGCGCAAAAACATACGGATCCGGTCGACGTCGATCGCGTCGGCGCCTATGATCCACGAGAGTTTTGGGAGCCAATCCACGCGCGCCACGACGGCCGGTTGATCCTCGACCCCGGCGAATTCTACATTTTGGCGTCGCATGAGCGGCTCCACATTCCGCCCGAACTCGCCGCTGAAATGGTGCCGATCGATCCGGCCATGGGTGAGTTTCGGGTGCATTACGCCGGCTTTTTCGATCCTGGTTTCGGCTCGACGCCGGAGGGCCAGCCCGGAGCCCGGGCGGTCCTGGAAGTGCGTAGCCACGAAGTGCCGTTCATCTTGGAAGATGGGCAAGTGATCGGGCGGCTGGTCTATGAAAAGATGGCTGCCGCGCCGCGCCTTCTCTACGGCGAAGGTGGCGTGTCGAATTATCAGGGCCAGGGCCTGAAGCTTTCCAAGCACTTTCGAGCTTATGAGATCTGAGGAGGCTTGGCCGGACCCACCCCAGGACGAAACCTGGGCGGGGCGCCCCGAAAATGCGTGTAAATCTATTAATTTTCTATTAGAAACAATATGTTCTTTATTTGGCTCGTCTCTCGTTCCGCGGCCACGTTGATCCGGCATCTTGCATTTTTTGTTGCGATGCACAATATGGGTGAATAGCCAGTACAAAACGAATCAGGGAGGCAAATCAGGAGTAGTGGACGTGTCTCAGACCGAAAATCATACGCATACCGTCCGGCGGTTGTACGGACCGGATCTCCCTCTTTTTCGGGAGCACCTGTTGCGCCTTGACTCCGAGACGCGCCATGACCGGTTTGGTCTTCAGGTTTCCGACGAATATCTCGAAAATTATGCCGAACTCTGTTTCGCGCCCGGCGCGTTGACCTATGGCTATTTCGAGGATGGCGTGATCCGCGGCGGGGGCGAGCTGCGCATGTTCTCCTCGAAGGATCACCCCAATCATCGCGACGGCGAGGCGGCGTTCAGTGTCGAGCTTCCTTGGCGCCGGTCGGGGATCGGCACCCAGCTGATGAAACATATCGTCTTGGCCGCGCGCAATCGCAGCATCGGCACGCTGACAATCGTTTGCCTGCGGAGTAACCAGGCCATGTTGCGGCTGGCTAAGAAATTCGAGGCCGAGCTCCAGTTCGAAATGAGCGAAGTGACTGGCCATCTCGTCGCGCGTTCCCCGACGGCCATGTCGCTCTGGCACGAATTCGTCGATAATACGCTCGATCTCGGCGCGTCCTTGATCGATTATCAAGGTCGCCTTCTCCACAGGACCGCGCACGAAGGCTAGTGGTTCTCGTGGAGAAAGCGGTGCGCGCGATTGTCACCGCGCGCTGGCCGCGCTAGGGTAAATCCACGCGGGCGTAGTTCAATGGCAGAACGGAAGCTTCCCAAGCTTCGCCAATGTGCCCTTATTTCAACATCTTCCGCTTCGGCCCTGGGGATTTTCCTGGGACTTTTTTCGCCGCCAGCGCATCCATGGCGTCGCGCACGTCATCGTCGAGGACATGGGCGTATTTGCCTGTCGTGGTGATGTCCTCGTGGCGAAGGAGTTTCTGTGCGATCTTGAGATTTCCGGTGTCACGCAAGATCCGGGTCGCGGCGGTATGGCGCAAATCGTGGAGCCGGAGGTTCGTTACCCCGGCGCGTTGGCAGGCGCGGGCGAAGGCGGCGAAGAAGGCGCGATAGGTCACGGGCGCGCCGGCTTCGTTGCGGAACACGGCGGTCTCGATATGATGATCCCCGCGCAGCGGCCATAGAAATTCGCGCATCTCGGCCGAGAGCGGAATCGGCGACACTTTGCCGCCTTTGCCGCGGATCGAAACGCGCCGGCCGCCCCAATCGATATCCGTCCATTTGAGACCGCAGCATTCGTTGGCTCGGCATCCGCCCACCAAGGCAAAGCGGACGATCGCGTGATAGGTGGGGGAAAGCACCGCGAAAATCGCGGCTTCCTCGGCTTCGCTCATATAGCGCACGCGCTCTTTCGGCTCCTTGAGCTTCAACTCGCGCCATTTGATCGGCGGCACGCTCTGGCCCCAGGATTCGGCGGCGCGGCGCAGGATGCGGCGCAGCGGCTCGATCACGCTGCGATTGACCGTCGCGTTGGAGACGCGCTTGGTGGCTGTCTTGGCCGCGCGGCGGATCATGATGTTGTCGACCCGATCGCTTCGGCGCTTCGCCACCAGGCCCGCGATCATGTCTTGCGTGAGGTCGCAGATCCGCGTGTCCTCGCCGAGATGCTTGAGGACATAGTTGCTCGACCATTCGACTTGCTTGGTGTTCTTGGCATATTGCCCCGCCTCGATCCAATAGCGCGCGCAGGCGAGATCGAGCGTCATGGGCTGATTCGTCCGCTGTTTCGCGGCCTCGGCCTCCTTGCGGACGCCGTCCTTGGCCGCGCGTTCGACTAGCTCAGCTTCCCGCCGGGACTTGCAGCCTGTAGAGCTCGAAAACCGACGACCGTCCCGTTGGAAGTCATAGACATAGGTTTCCGAGCCCTTGGGGCGATAGACGGACATGCTTCAACCTTCCGGCGGCGGTCGCGGAACAGCGCGAGATCGGCGGGATCGTACATCCGGCGCATCCGGCGGGCGCCGTTCCCGACATGAATGAAGCGCAATTGGCCCGCGCGGACAAGAGTCCGGAGGGTGTCCCTCGAAATGCCGAGCGCCTGGGCCGCCTGCGCCGGGGTCAGCAGCGGTTCGAACGGGGCGATGTCGCTCACGGCGCGCCCTCCCGCTCCCAGCCGTCCCACATCGCCCTGAAATTGGCCTCGAACGCTTGGCATAGCGCCGGGCTGTCCAGCACGATCAGATCGTTGTCCTGCTGCTTGAGCCCGCTCGCCGAGAGGTTGGCCGCGCCCGAGCGCAGCGTGTGGCCGTCGATGCAATAGCTCTTGAGGTGCATGTAGGTGTCGCCGCGCTTGACCCGCGCGGTGACGCCGGGCGTCGCCTCGAGCGCTTGCATCGGGCGGCTCGGCGGCCGCCCCTCGCGCTGGCCCTTGTCGAGATAGAGGCGGATCGCGACGCCGCGCTGGGCGGCCCGCGTCAAGGCCTCGATCACGGGATAATCGGTCAAGACGTAAGCGGCCATGTCGATCGAATTGACGGCGTCGTCGATCAGGCCGACGTCGATCTTTTCGAGGTTCTCGGCCGGAGCGTAGTGGATCGCGGCCGCGGGTTCGCTCGCCTGGGCGGCCGGGACAGGCGAGGCGAGGAGAATGGCGATGGTGATGAGGAGGTTGGTCATTGTCGCGATTCCTTCGCGGCGAGTTCGGCGCAAATCTTTTCGACCAGGCTCCAAACCGTCGTCCGGCGATCATGGTTTTTGATTAAAATGCCATGGTGGTAGTCGCGCCGTCCGCCAAAAGCGGCCGTCCGGGCGGCGCCAAGATAATCGCAGATGTCGTCGCCGCTGACATTTTGGACCGCTGCCGTCGCGACGATCTTATTATTGACCCGAATGTCGATGTAGAGGGACATTCTTATTTCTCCGGTGGCGTGGGGAGGGAATCAACCGCGAGACGGCTCATGCGTGGCCTCCCGATGGTCGGTCTTGTGCAAACCCGCCTCGCGATCGCCGGCGACTCCGATGAAATGCAACACGAATCTCAACACACATTCCAGGCGCTCGAACGGCTCCATGCGATCGAGATCGAGAAGGACGATGGCCTTCACTTTCTGAATCAACTGCGTGGTCGCGTCGTCGGTGGGCTGATCGCTCATTTTAGGTTCCTCGGTATCTTGCGCCGTCATACGAGCCTCTTTTCGATGGCGAGCCATTCCGGCAGGGTGATGGTGACGGCGCGGCCGGGCGCTTCGGGCGAGACCTCGCATTGCGACAGCGGCAGCCAGACGGATTTTTTCAGATCCCCGTCGTCGGAGACGCGCACGGCCCGATCGGTGCGGCTGTGCAAGATCATCGCGAGGTCGAGCAGGTCGGATTTCATGGCGCGGACTCCAGCGCGTTCGCTAATTCGAGTAGCATGTCGAGGCCAGCGAGGGTTTGAAACCGCGCGAGCGGGAACGACGATAGCGGGCGCCAATTCGGGTCGCCGCGCATCTCCTGTCTGTATTTGACGGGATGGGCATCGCGCTTGTGCTGGAGCAGATAGGCGCTCTTGCGGAATGGTTTCCGGCAATAGGGGCATCTATGGCTCATGGCGCCGTCCTCGCCTTCGGTATCCCGTTATGCTCGACGCCGTCGAGCAGCCGGCCGGCGACTTTCTTGCCGACGCGCCAAAAATCTTCGGCATGCCGATGTCGCTCAAGCGCTTCATCGCCATGCGGCCACCACCCGACTTGATTTTCATGCAGCCATTCCCCATGCTGCTTGAAGTGAAAGGCCACGCCAGCCGCGTTGCATTGATCACGGATCGAGCGGGCCCAATCAGGATGCATCGGCCTCGCACCAGGTCCGGACTCGCCGCCGACGATGATCCAGTCGAGACGCCGCAGCTTTTCTAGTCCCGGCGAGAACTGTCCTCGGGCGCGAAATCCTGCAGCGATTTCGATTGGGCGGGACAGCGCCCAACGAAGGTCGAGTGGCCCAAGCAATGGCTCCGCGCTGACGAAGCGCACAGCCGCCGGCGTCGCGAGCAGATCTGGCACGCGCGCGTCGGCGGTCGCTTGATCCTCGCAGGACACGCCGAGCCAGACGTTCGGGAGCGGCCAGGGGACCGAGCAATAGAGCGAGTAGAGATTGGCGTAACGCTTCAGGGACTCCCATGGCTCGACGCCCGATTGCGCCTCAAAGTGGACGCGTTCCAGCGGAAGCCTGCCAAGGACCGGAAGATCGCAGGTCGGAAGCGTGAATTTCCGCATCCGTTCCGGCCGCTTCGTCAAAACCTGAAACGTGTGCTGCGGGCAAAGCGCCATTACGGCGAAGATTTTATCGAGCCACGCGTCCGGCACGAAGTCGGCGAAGAGGTCCGTCATCGAACCAACGAAAATCATGCGCGGCTTGCGCCAGTGCAACGGCGCGAGCAGCATGGTCTCGTCGAAGAAGATTTCAATCTCGTCGAGATGGCCGCGCTTGTAGGCGAGGCCGGTGCCGAGGCGGAGGTTGATCGCCTCGGCATAGCAGTTGCGGCAGCCCTCGGAGACATGCGCGCAATGCCAGCCCAGCTTGCCCGTGGCCGTGTTGCGCGCGCGGACCGGCGTCCACGTAGCATCAGTCCATTCGATCGCGGATTTAGCGGCCATTGGCTTTCCTCTCGTCCGTCGGGCGCGGGCATCGATCAGCGGACAGACAATGGAAGCCGTTCGCGCGAGGAAGTACCGCAAACTCGGAACCATCCTCGTCGTCGTCCGGACGATCCCAGCAGTCAGGCTCTTCACAATCGTCACACCCGCATCGGCTAAAGCCGTCATAGGCGCAGCATAAAAACCCGCAAGCGTTACACATCGTCATTCCCTCCGTCTGCCGGAGAGAGGGCGGCGCGGGCAGCTTGCATGGCGTCATCAAGCTCATAAATGGCGCCGCAGTTGGTCTTTAATGTCGCGCCAAGTTTGTTTGGGTGGCGATGCTTGAAGGGCACGGGGTGGCTTTCGCCATTCCAACCCGCCACGAGGTCACGAACACCGCTCAAAGCCTTTCCGTTTACAAGCCGAGCCAGGGCCGCTTCCAGTTTCGCGGTTCTCTCGCGTTCGGTAGCGAGGGCGGATTCGGCGATTGCAGCTCTTGCACATTCGTCGCCGAACTTCTCGACGTATGAAGCTGCAAGGCCAGCGATGCGATTGGCATTCGATTCCGCCGCGTCGCACCGCGTGATCAGCGCCCGCATGTATCCGGCGAATTGATCATGGTACTGTGTGACGTGATCTTTCAGTGTTCTAAAGTCATCGTCGGACAAGGGCCTTATGGTTGGCGCGGTCATTTATTTCCCCTCCGGTTTCGTCAGCGTGTCGACGACCGCACAAGCCGCAACGCCGTTACCAATGGTGACAAGAACCGAGCCGGGTTTGCAGGTTTCGATTGTTTGGCTGCCAGCTGATAGCGGCATTGTCCGCGCCGAAAAAATTTGTATACATTGACCATTAATCGCAATTTTGCTTGGGTCACAAATATCCCGGTCAGAGGTGCTTTGTGCCATTGCGCTACGCGCAAGCCCAGCCGACAAGAGAAGCGCAATAAGGGCGATGCGGGTCATGATCATGACCGGCTCTTGGCGCTCCGTGCGCGGCTTCTCGTTTGGGTTCGCGATGGTGATTCCGGGCTGGAGCATGGAGGGTCCTATCGGGCGTGAATGGCGTGGACGGCGACGAAAATCAGGAGCGCGAGAACGCCGCCGAAGAGGCTTCCGAGAACGAACATGTCGACGAGCCGCCGTGTCGTGACGCGCACGACCTCGTTGCGCTGGACCGTGGCGATCAGCTCCTCGAGGCGGTCGAGATCGTTCGGCGCGTCGTCCGATGCGGCGAGCGGCGTGGTCCGACGTGGCGGGGTCACCTTTGGTCATTGTGTTCCCCCAAATCGTCGTTGAATCGCGGTTGGGCCGCATGATTGAATTTTGCCAGCCGATCTTTGGGCTTTAGCTGCTTCAATGTCCTTGCGGTCGCGCCCGGCAAGCGCGGTAGACTTCGATTTGATGCCGAGATGTTTCTTGGAAACCGTATCGACTTTTGCCTTGCGCGCGACTTCCCCGGCGGTCTTGATTTTATGCGCGCTCAGCAAGGCAGGCGCGAGATTGCTTTCGCGGTTCTCGCCACCATCGATGATCGCGATGACATGATCGGTTTCCCAAGCGTCTCCGGGCATGATCTTGATTTTGCTGATGTGGCAAATTCCGCCATGCGTTCGAAAATTGCGGAGCCTGACGCGCTCGGGGACCGGCGTGTTGGTGGTCTTGCCGATCCACTCGGGTACAGAGCGGGGAGTCATACAGCCCTCACAATGGTCAGTCGCTCCGCCGCGCGCGTGAGCCCCGTGTATAGCCAGCGCCGGGCATCATTGCGGAAAACGCCGCTTTCATCGAACAACATCACGTCGTCCCACTGCGAGCCCTGGGATTTATGGACCGTCAGGCAATAGCCGAAGGTAAAATGCTCGTTGAGCCGCAATTCGTTTTCGTCGAGATCGTCTTCCGTCCCATTGAAGAATGCGGTGTTGACTTTTATATCAACCTTCGTGGTGACATCCGGTTCGTCCTCTGGCTTGACCACCATCTGAAGCCACGGCGCAGCGGAGCGCTTTTGTTTTTCGACGGTCCAGAGCGTGCCGTTGAGCAGCCCTTTATCCCGCTTGTTCTTGAGACACACGAGCTTTTCGCCGCGCTGCGGCCCCGGCTGCGTAATGCCTTTGCGCTCGCGAATTCGATTGTTGAAGGCGCGCCGGGTCTTATTCATGCCGCAGAGCACGATATCTGCGGCTAACACGGATTTAGGATCGAGATCGCTGCGCTTGATGACCTTGGCGGCCCCATGATCGCCGAATTCGAGGCGATGTCCTTCCCGAACATCGATCGACATCCGAATGATCGGGTTTTCGAGCGCCTGCCGGTGGATTTCCGTCAGCAATACGTCGGGGTTCGGCTTATCGGTGAAGAAACCAGCGCCGTTGACCGGCGGCAATTGCGCGGGATCGCCGAGCACTAGGACCGGCTTGCCGTAGGACAGGAGATCACGTCCAAGGTCGGGTCCGACCATCGAGCATTCGTCGATGATGATCAACTCGGCCTCGCATGCGATACCGTCTGGGTTGAGCCGGAAGATCGTCCGGCCATATTCATCGGTGTCCGTCCTGTAGATCATGCTGTGAATCGTCGAAGCGCCGTGACAGCCTTTCTTGCGCATGACGCTAGCGGCTTTCCCGGTGAATGCGCCGTAGAGGACCTTGCCGGGCAAACCTTCCGCGAAATGCTTGGCGAGCGTCGTCTTGCCCGTACCGGCGTAGCCGAAAAGTCGGAAGACTTGGCCCGGCGCGCCGTCGCGCAGCCATGTGGCGACCGAAGTCAGGGCCGCGTCTTGCTGGGGAGACCACGAGAGCTGGGTCATGCCGCCCTCCGACCAAGAGACGCGGCTTGCGGGCCGTCGATGATTTCAAACACCCGGTCGCGAAGTTCCTGCGGCGTATTGCCGGTCAACCAGCGCGTGGTAATGACGAAAAGCGCGCGGTCAAGAAAGCGATTAAAACGCTCCTGCGACATGCTTTCGAACGCGATCGATCGCGGGATATAAGAGACCTCGCCGGTGTCCGGCGCTATCAGCGTCGTCACTTCATGCGTTGCAATTTTCACAAGATCGGCCGCTGCATCCTTATGCGGAATGCCTTCGACGTTATCGGCGATCACTTCCATCAACGCCCAGAAGAGACGAAGCTGTTTTGGATTCCGCGCCATTTTGACATCGGCGACAACCTCCCGACCCTCCGGGATTTTGGCGATCGTCTCGAACCCGATATCATCGACGGGTTCGAGCATCTTGCCGTTGCGGCGCATGATGACCTTCGCCATGTCAGACCTCCCCGATCTCGGCGCGGCGGTGTTCGTAGACCTTGATTAGGTCTTCCTTGTCGGGCGGGAGCATCACGGCTTCGTGGATTTGCACGATTAGGTCGTAGGCAGCATTCAGCGCCCACAGGTCGACCGCTTCCGTCGCGGCGGCGGTGAACCGCTCGCGGACGTCTTCGGGGTCATAGGCGGGCGCCTGAGCGGCTTTGACGGGCTCTGGCTTGGATTGAGCAACCGAAGACGTAGGTACGGGTGCACGGCGCTGCTGAGGGGCGCGCTGTTCGACCTGGCGTGCTGGCTCTTGCTCCGCCGCCACGTCAGGCAGATGTTCGATCATCGGCGCGGCGGAACTTGGCGCGGGCGCACGCCGCTGCGGTGCCGGCTGACGTTCCGTCTCTGTTGCCGCAAATCTCTCGGCCTCGTCCTGGTCATATATCCCAGCGAACCCGAAGGCATAGCGCGCGCACTGAATCAGCGACTTGTGTCGAAGCATCCGGTGCTTCATTTTCCACGGGTCGGTGTCTCGATAGCACTCGGAAAAATATTCGGTGACGGCGATCGGATGTGTCCGGTCCTTGCGGAAAATCCGGCAGGTTGTCGAGATAAGAACGTCGCCGTCGTGATGATCCTCGAATTCCATCCCATCGAATTGCGGGTGCTCGTTGCACATCCGAACCCAACCGTCTATCGACACGACGGGAATAATCCCGCCGCCCTTTTTCGGCATCGAATAGATTTCGCGCGTGACCGGGTTAAGGTGGTATTGGTCCGCGACGATTAGGAACGCAGCCTGTTCCTCTCGAGACATCCCTTTGCTAAAAACCGTGGCGGTCAGGGTCGCAATGAAGGTATCCGGCTCCATGCCGAACCGGTGAGCCATGGTCTGTGTGATCGAGCGGCGCGGGGCCGCGTCAATGGTGGCAATCTGGTTCATGACTATGCCGCGCTCCTTTTGACGTCCGGGCTGATGCCCGGAATTTCCTTGATCACGCCGCTCTTGATCGATGCGCCGAGCTTGTTGGCCAATTTGCCCAAAACCTCGAGCAATTCGGCCGGCGGATTTTCGAGAGCGCAGAGATAGGCCGCGAAAGCCGCCGGATCGCTGACGACCCACACCTCGCGCAAGCGCGTCGAAACCGCCCGCATGCTTCCAACACTGGTGATGCGCTCCGGCTCGGCAGGTGGCGGCGCGGTGATAGGCGCATCGAACTGCTCGGCATGTTTAGCGGCTATGCGCTCGGCATCCTCGTTCGCCTTCCGGGTTTCTTCCGCCAGCCGCTTGTTCTCGGTGTCGATCCATTCTTGCACGATGGTCAAACAGCGCTTGCGAGCGCCTTCCGCGTTGTCGCGGGTACGGAACCATTTGCCGTCGATCAACCGGCCGGATTCGAGGACCGGCGCCTTCTCGACCTTGTGCTGATCTTCGGCGGATTTTTTGATCCGGCCGAACGCAGTCGCATAATCGCCGAGCTTGTCGGCCTCCGCCTTATTCCGAGGCTTTCCGCCGATCGCTTCCAACCAGGCCTTGCAGCCCATCGCGAGCGCTGTGTGTTCGGCCGTGAGCTTTTCATCGGGTGTCGGCTCTTCATCCGTCGGGTGATCGTCCAGAATCGGCTCCGGTGGCCCGTTGTGGCCGGCAACGGCTTTCGCGGGTTTCTTCGCGGCCTCGCGGGCGTCGAAGCGAGCGTTCACGGTGTCCAGCATGGTTTCCATGCGCACCTTGTCCACACGCGGGAGCCCGTCGATGTCGAATTCCTCGAAAATGGCAAGAGCGTCATCCTTGGACGTGGCGCGCTCGATCTTCACCCGATAGGCATGGATGTGATTGTCCCAATCGGGGATTGAAATGGGGATGTCCGGTTTTTCGACCGCATTTGAGGGGGCGGCCTCCGCGAGATCGAGACCCAACTTTTTGCGGCCGAGCGCAGGCGTCCAGGCAACTCCTGCGGCTTGTTCCTTCATCGTCAGCCGCGTCGCATATTCCGGCGGCCATGGCGCTCCTTCTTCGGCAACGGCGACGTAGGTCTCGTAGCTGATCGGATAGAAGCAGCACGAAGCGACCAATTCCTCGATCTGATCCGCGTTCATATTCGAGCCATCACCGAAGACATTGCGGATGCACCGGAGCGTGCCGTCTTCATCGCGGTAAACGCAGATGGCTTCGAGATGCTGCGGGTCCGGCTTTTTTGTCGGCTGCATGAAATAGCCGGACGGTGGATTCCCGCGCTCCGTCTCGATCCTATGGCCTTCGATCGCGCGCTGCCACCGCGCCCATTGATTATTCTCAACCATTAACCCGAGCTCCATTCGAACTGCATTGCGTTTTCGCTGTGACAGAGGCCCTCAGCCGTTCCGTCGTCGTAGCCTTGATCTGTCTATCGATCGTTTTCGTGCTTCGATGCTTGGTCCTTAGCTTGACGCGCTCGCATTGGAGCCGGGTGATAACCGGCGGCGGTTCCGGGATCCGCGGCAAACTCCAATCGTGGATTGTGCGAATGATTTTCCGCCAGAATGGTTTGGAGAAGCGCGTTAGGCCGGGCATGACATCAGCCCTCTGGAACCAATTTGCCATCACGGGCAATAAGCCAGGTATCAGCCGGGATGTCGTCTCTGCCGATACGCCCAACCGCGAAGCCCACACATTTTCCATCATTGCCAAATTCCGCAAGTGAAACCCACGTGCCTTCGACACCTTTGGTCCTCGTAAATTTTCCGGCGGATGCAATGACGCTGTCAATTCCAGGGGCTTCGATCCGGGCACCGTAGCCGCTTGAACCGATCCGGGCGTCGTTGCCGCTTGAACCGATCCGGGCGTCGTTGCCGCTTGAACCGATCTGGGCACCGTTGCCGCTTGAACCGATCCGGGCACCGTAGCCGCTTGAACCGATCCGGGCGTCGTTGCCGCTTGAACCGATCTGGGCACCGTTGCCGCTTGAACCGATCCGGGCACCGTAGCCGCTTGAACCGATCCGGGCGTCGTTGCCGCTTGAA
>JARLIW010000039.1 GCA_031291515.1 Beijerinckiaceae bacterium
CAAGAATTTCGTGCCGTCGAAATGCAGTCCGCGCCATTGCTCGGCGACCGCTTCCGGCAGTTCGGCGACATCGTCATAGAAGCCGGGGAGGGTGATCGCGCCATTCTCGTCGTGGAGATCCGCGATGATTTTAGCCAGCACATGGATCGGGTTGACCGCCGGACCGCCGAACATGCCGGAATGCAGGTCCCGGCTAGCCGCTTCGATCGACACCTCCTCGAGATACAGGCCGCGCAGCATCGTGGTAATGGCGGGCGTGTCGCGGTCCCACATCAGCGTGTCGCAGACGAGCGCGAGATCGGTCCGTAATTCTCGTTTATTGGCGGCGATGAACGCGGGGAGGGACGGCGACCCGGTTTCCTCCTCGCCTTCGAGCATAATCGTGACATTGCAGGGGAGTTCCCCGGTCTCGCGAAAGGCCCGGCAGGCTTCGATGAAGGTCATGAGTTGGCCCTTGTCGTCGGCCGTGCCACGTCCGGTAATTTGCTTGCCGGTCGGCGTATCGATCACGCTGGGCGCGAAGGGAGGGTTCGTCCAAAGGTCGAGGGGGTCGGCTGGCTGAACGTCGTAATGACCGTAGAACAGAACATGCGGCACGTCGGGCCGCTTCGCCTTGGCATGACCAACCACGATCGGATGGCCCTGCGTCGGCCGGACGCTCGCCTCGAAGCCAAGACCGGTCAACTCCTTGGCGACCCAATCCGCCGCGCGCGCGCATTCGTTCTTGAAGGCGGGATCGGTGGATACCGAGGGAATCGCCACAAATTCGAGCAGCCGCGCGATGGCGCCGTCGAGGTTGCCGTCGATCTGGGCGAGGACCGTATCCAACGAAGCCATAATCCGTTCCTCATCTGATGGTCGCGGGCTTCTGTGCTCGCGCGGCCTTGCGTTTCGCGGCGGGAGCCGCTCTTGAATGCCTTGTTTAGCGCGGCGAAGGGGCGTCCGCAAAGCGGTGGAACGAAGCATGCGGTTACGCAGTGATTTTTGGGCATCCGCCTATATCAGGCGCTGCGAGGTCGAGGGCGCCGCGGCCTATCTGCGTCGGCGCGGCGCGGCCGAGGCCGGCGCCGTGATCGTCAAACTCGATTGCCTCGATGGCCGTTGCGCTTTGTTCGGTCTTGCGCCTCAAAACGAGACGGATCGCGGTGTCGACCGACGGTTCCTCCGGCTGCACAAGGCGGAATGGATCGATCCCGCCGATGCCGAAGCGCGCTTGAAACGCGAAATCGGTTTCGATTCGGATCTCTGGATCATCGAGATCGAGGATCGCGCCGGCCGGATGTTTCTCGACGTGTCGGAATGAGGGATTGGTCCCGCTCTTCCATCCGCCACGGCGCGGGGGCGGGGATGTAACTGGGCGGCGGTGTAAGAAGCGCGATTCCGCTCCAGGCCGGAAGCACGCGTTAATATTGATGTATCCTAATTATCACGCATAAGGAGATCGGCCTGATTATTGACGTTTCATTAACTCTTGAGCGTTGAAGTCGAACGGCGGCAATTCTGCCGAAGGGTTTCACGGAGTCGACCGGTGGGTGAGCTCGTCGTCATGGTGCGTCCGGCCGGTTCGGCCCGACGCCATACTCCCGACAGCGGGAGCGCGGAAATTCTGTTTTTTACCGGGGTTCGCTATGCGCGCATGCCGGACGTTGCCGATGCCTTGGCCAGCGTAACGCCGGGCCGGCGCCCGACGCGACCGCGCCGGGGACCCCGCAAAGGCGACAGCGTCAAAAGCGCGTAAAAGCGTTGCGAATTCGATTTTGGCGGTCGCGCCAGGTGATCGACGTCGCGCTTCTTTGAGCAGGCACGCGTTTTACCGGGCAAGAGCTTGGGCGTGATCGCGAACGGCGCGGCTTGGCGGAGCGCCTTGCACTTGGGCGGAATCACCCAAGTGACAAGAAATCTCTCTCTTTATAAGAGGTTAGAGCATATCCTCGCTCGGAAAAGTCGTCAACTTTTTCGGGACATGCTCTAAGGTTCCGGCTGGCACGTGACGCCCTTGATCCGCGTTTCGGCGCCGTCGCGCTCGCCGGGGCGGGTCACCAGCGCCGTCGCGACGACGAGTCCCGTCGCGGTCGGCGCCTGAAGCCGAAGTTCCGGGGGCGGGGCTTTCGTCTCGTCGTCGCGCGCCTCGAGGTCCGCGAGTTGCGCTTCCGAGACCAAGCGAACATCGATTTTCCGGTCCAGCGCCCCACGGTCGGTCATGGAATAGAAGATTTTGCCGGTGCGGGTGCGGAACGAGAGAGAGAGCATCCGTCCCTCCTCGATATTGGTCTTGATTCGAACCGGCGCCTTGGCCAAATCGAAAAAGCAAATTCCCTGAACGGCCGCGGGATCGCGAAACGGAATGACGCGATCACCTGGCTTGGCGGGAGGAAGCAGAATCATGCCCGGGCCGCCATAGGCTGCCATGAGCCGGTGGTAGGCATCGCCGGGCGCGATTGACGGCAGGAGCAGGATCGCCGTCCAATGGGTCAGCGCGGCGACCAGCAGCGTGGCCAACCCCCAAAGACAAAACCGGATGAGACGATCCATCATCGGCACCCCGCCTTGTCGATGCTAGGCATGGACCCCGCGTCGAACGCCGTCCCGATCGCGCTGGGGCTGGAATCATAGAGCCGCAGCATTAGGATATAGGGCTTGCCGCTTGCGACGGGCAGCCAATTGCCGGGCCGCGCCCGGGCCGAAACGAGGATGGCGGCGGGCTCGTTTTGATCGCGCAACACGTCCGCCGATGTGAAAGCGTAGCGTTCGGCTTGATTGGCGACAGGAAACCCCGTTGGCGTCAGCGCGCTCAAGCTCCAGTATCGCGCGGCAGGCGTGTGAATCGTGACGAGATAGTCGCAGTTTGGCGAGAGCGGCGCGCCGCCGCCGTCGGCGGCCGCCTCGAAACTCACCGCTTCCGTCGCGCCAGGCGGTAATTCCCCGGCGCGCGCGATACTCGCCAGCCCGTAAGGATCGATCTCGGCGGTCCCGTCATGCGGCGTGCTCCGCCAGGGTCCGACTTTATAGCCCCGGCGATCGCGCTCGAGCGTATAGATCGTGACAAGCAATCCCAAGGTCACCCCAATCAGACCAACGGCGATGATTTTAAAAAGACTCGCCAAGGAATCGGGCTCCAACGCTCTGGGGGATCAGGTGGTTGGTGTGAATAGACCGGATTGGCGCTTTGCGGGAGTGGCTTTGCCGGATCGCGAACCATGAAATCATGGTTGGCCCATTTTTCGGCTCCGCAACGCCTCCGGCGCGAGCCGCTCACCGCAGCTCGATCACGCGAGCCTTCTGGTCGTTGGGGGCAAAAGTCGCGGCCGAGTGGCCTTGCAACTCGGTTTTCCCAGAGGGTTGACCCAAGCGCACGACCCGGATCGAGGATTCGATGGCGCTCAGGGCCTCCGCCGTGCCTTTCGCCAGACTGATCGGGCGGGGCTCGCCCTCGAGTGCAATGGCGCTAGCCGGCGGCGTCGCGGCGGCCGAGGCGACGCGTTCGCCAGGCGCCGACATCGGCAAGCCGAAGATGGGCTTGGGTTCGACATTCTGGTGCGCGAAGGTCATGATTTCATGCCAGGTCGCGGCCGGCAGAGTGCCGCCGGTCATATTGTTCATCGGCGTATCGTCGTCGTTGCCGAACCAGACCACGCCCACGAAATTGCCGGTGAAGCCGTCGAACCAGGCGTCTTTATAGCCGTTGGTCGTGCCCGTCTTGCCAGCCGCGTCGTGTCCGTCGAGCGCGGCCTTGCGTCCGGTGCCGCCGAGAACGTTTTGATGCAGCATGTAATTCAATTCGGCGACGGCTTGCGCATCGACGACCTGTTCGGGCGCGGGGGCGTCGCGGTCGTGGCGGTAAATCTCATCGCCGCGGCTGTTGGCGATGGAAACCGCCGCATAGGGCGTGATGTGCTTGCCGCCGCTCGCGAAGCCGGCATAGGCGGAGGCCATTTCCATCGGATTGACGACGTCGGCGCCGAGCGGCAGCGAGACGGTGTCCTCGAGCGGCGTGACGATGCCCAGGCGCTTCGCGGTGGCGATGATCTTGGCGCGGCCCGCCTTCGGACTGCCGTTCCCGATCAGAATCGAAAGCCGTATGGCGACGGTATTGAGGGATCGCATCAAGGCCGTCACGAGCGGAATGTGACCGGCCGAGGCATTGCCGAAATTATGCGGGCAATAATCGCCGATACAGACCGGGCTGCCGTCGATGATCGTATCGGGATGGAATTTCCCGCTCATCAGCGCGGTGAGATAGACAAAGGGTTTGAACGACGAGCCGGGCTGGCGCAACGCATCGGTCGCGCGGTTGAATTGACTACCGCCGTAATCGCGCCCGCCGACAATCGCCCGGACCGCGCCGGCGGGTTCGAGGATCACGGCGGCGCTTTGCTTGGCGTGATAGGCGGGGCCATATTCACGGAGCTGATTTTCGATCGTTTCCTCGGCGTGGCGCTGGATCGCCGGATCGAGAGCCAAGCGCACGGTCAGCACGCGCTCGTTGCCGAACCGGCCGGCCTGCGCCATGCCCTTGACCTCGTTGAAGGCCCAGTCGAGATACCAATCCGGATTGGTCTCGCGCTTGCGGTCGACGGGGATCGCGGGATTGTTCTGCGCCGCATAGATTTGTCCGGCCGTGAGATAGCCGGCATCGACCATATTGTTCAAAACGTCATTGGCGCGCGCGCGCGCCGCGGGCAGGTTGATGTGCGGCGCATATTTGGTCGGCGCCTTGAACAGGCCGGCGATCATCGCGGCCTCGGGCAGCGTGAGGTCGCGCACCGATTTGCCGAAATAGAATTCCGAGGCGGCCTGAACGCCGAACGTCCCGCCGCCGAGATAGGCGCGGTCGAGATAGAGGCTCAGGATTTCGCGCTTGGAGAGATGGCCTTCGAGCCACATCGCCAGGAAGGCCTCGTTGATCTTGCGCGACAGACTGCGCTCGCTCGACAAAAAGAGATTTTTGGCGAGCTGTTGCGTCAGCGAGGACCCGCCTTGCACGACGCCATTGGCCCGCGCGTTGACCGTCAAGGCGCGGAAGGTGCCGATGACGTCGATGCCGAAATGATCGAAGAATCGGCGATCCTCGGTCGAGATCACCGCCTGGATCAGATTGCGCGGCAAATCCTCGAACGCGACCGCGTCGTCGTGCCGGATGCCGCGCCGGCCCACTTCCTGCCCGTAGCGGTCGAGAAACGTGACCGCGAGATCCTGCTTCTTGAGCCAATCGTCGGAGGTCAGCTGGAACGCGGGAGCGGCGAGCGCGAGGGCCAAGATGCCGCCGGCGCATCCCAGCGTCAGGCTTTCGCAGGCGAGTTCGACGGCAAGCCGCTTGGCGCCAGCGATATGGAAGCGATCCATGTACATGACGAAGGATTCGAAGGTCTCGCTCGCGCTCCGACCGCTGTCATAGAGCGAGGAATCGATCCAGGAATCGAAGGCGAGCAACGCGTTCGAGACGCGCCGGGCCAATTGCGACGATCTTATCCTTTGCCAAGGAGAGCTCGTTGCCGGGGCCGGCGCCGCCGCGTCCCGCTGCCGAGAGCGGGAGAACCATCCGCGCAGAGCCTTGGACCAGGTTTCGAACACGTTCGACGCTTTCTTCACCATGATGGCCGGTGACGCTGTCGCGGTTGACCATCTTGTCTTGACGGGTGGCGCGGGCAGGCGCAAGCCGGTTTCTTAACTCGGGGTTAACCGCCCCCAAGACGTCTTTTCAAGGGCAAACCGCATGCCGTCTCGTCCGTCTCGAAAAGAGACATATGTCGAACCCGAAACGCGACAAGATCACGATGCGGCGGGAAAGCCGTTTTGGGAAACGGTTGCGTTCGAGGCCATGACCGCTCCGCAATGGGAGAGCCTTTGCGACCGGTGTGGCTTGTGTTGCCTGGTCAAGCTCGAGGACGAAGACAGCGGCCAGATCTATTTGACGGATATTACCTGCAAGCTGTTCGACGAAGGCGCCTGCGCCTGCGCCTCTTACGCCACTCGCCGCAAAAAGGTGCGCGACTGTATCAAGCTGACACCCAAGACAGTTCGCTCGATCCGCTGGCTTCCCCAAACCTGCGCCTATCGGCTGGTGGCGGAGGGACGCCCGCTCGCGGCTTGGCATCCCCTGGTCTCCGGTTCGGACCAAAGCGTTCACGACGCCGGCATTTCCGTCCGCGGACGGATCGGCGGCAGCGAGAAAACCGTCGAACTGGAGGATTATCCCGCCCATATCGTCACGTGGGAGATCTGAGCGTCCCGCGGATTTTTCGCCTCGTCGCGAGGATATGATTTGGCCTTTTCCGTTCATGGATTATTCATGGCGGGGGGCAGAGGCTTCAACGATGAAAATGGCTATTCTGGCGAGTGTTTGCCTGATTGCCGGCACGGGCGCGTGGGCTCTGGCCGCGGAGCCGACGCACGTCCCGCCGCCGGCGGAGGCCGTCCCCCGCCCCCACGCCGAGCCCAATCATCATCCGCTCGACGCCCAGCACCCGCGCACCTGTTTCAATTCCGTCGAAACCCGTGAAAAAATCGCGTCGCGCCGGCTCGGCGAGCCGTTTCGATTGTTGCGCGGGGCCGCCGGTCATATTCAGGGCGAGGCGCTGCGCGTGAAACTGTGCCGGATGGACGAAGACTATGTCT
Organism: Beijerinckiaceae bacterium; assembly: GCA_031291515.1. Lineage (GTDB taxonomy): Bacteria > Pseudomonadota > Alphaproteobacteria > Rhizobiales > Beijerinckiaceae > RH-AL1. The sequence goes on from JARLIW010000039.1 coordinate 6,616, forward strand.
ACGATATCTCGGTCTTGCGCCGGGACGGCCGTTTGGTTCATGTCTTTCTCAACGCCGTCAATGGTCAAGCGATTGGCGCGCTCAATGACCGGTGAGTCCGGCCGTGACCCGTTTCGAGGAGACTAGAGATTGCGCCTGCTTGTCGTGGAAGACGATCACGATCTCAACCGTCAGATCGTCCGGGCGCTCGAGGAGGCGGGATATGCCGTCGACCGCGCCTACGACGGGGAAGAAGGGGCCTTTCTCGGCGAGACGGAACCCTACGACGCCGTGGTTCTCGATCTTGGCCTCCCGAAAAAAGACGGCATTTCGATCATCGGGGAATGGCGCAAGGCCGGCCGGACCATGCCGATCCTGATCCTTACCGCGCGCGATCGCTGGAGCGACAAGGTGAGGGG
>JARLIW010000040.1 GCA_031291515.1 Beijerinckiaceae bacterium
GAGGAGGGGACCGCGCGTCTTGTCGCCAAAGGTCACACGTGATTGACTTGTCGTCTAAGCCTATATGACTATGAGGTGTCGTCTGGCGTCTCGAGGTTCGCGAGCCTCCTGTGCTCCGATCTTCAGGCTGCCGCGGTACGCGGTTGCGCGGTGCGGTTCTCATTCGGAACCCAAGAGGGAAGACGAAGGCATGGCTTTGCATTTTAGGGGATTTCGGCATCATTTGCCTTTTTCTATCTTGCCGGGCCTCCTTGTGGCGGCGGCTGCTTTGTTTTCGGTGCTCCCAGCCGCCGCGCGCGGTCCCGATTCCCTGGCCGATCTCGCGACCGCCGTCAGCGATGCCGTGGTCAATATCTCCGCGACCCAGACGATGGACGAAAAGCATACGAGCGCCGCCGCGCCAGCCCGTCCGCAAGAAGGGACGCCGTTCGACGACCTGTTCGACGAGTTTTTCAAAAAGCGTCAGCAGCAGGGCGGCGACTCGCCACAACAGCACGAACGCCGCTCCAACTCGCTGGGGTCGGGTTTCGTGATCGATCCCTCGGGGATCATCATCACCAACAACCACGTGATCGCCGAGGCCAACGAGGTCACCGTCATCTTTACCAATGGCCAGAAGTTGCGCGCGGAAGTCGTTGGCAAGGATGCGAAAATTGATGTCGCGGTGTTGCGCGTAAAACCCGAAAAGCCGCTCAAGTCGGTGAAGTTCGGCGACAGTGAAAAGATGCGGGTCGGCGATTGGGTGATGGCCGTCGGCAATCCTTTCGGCCTCGGGGGAACCGTGACGGCGGGCATCGTCTCCGCGCGCAATCGCAATATCGAGTCCGGCCCCTACGACGATTTCATCCAGACCGACGCCGCGATCAACAAGGGCAATTCCGGGGGACCGCTGTTCAACATGGACGGCGATGTCATCGGCATCAACACGGCGATTCTGTCGCCGTCGGGCGGGTCGATCGGAATTGGTTTTGCGACGCCGTCGGACGCCGTTCTGCCGATCATCGACCAATTGGAGAAATTCGGCGAGACGCGGCGCGGCTGGCTCGGCGTCCGCATCCGCAATGTCGACGATAGCGTGGCGCAAAGTCTCGATCTCGGCGCTACCCGCGGCGCGATTGTCATGGGGTTGGATGCCAAGAGCCCCGCATCGACGGCGGGGCTTGAGACGGGGGACGTCATCATCAAATTCGATGGCAGACCGATCGCGGAATCGCGGGATCTGCAAAAGATCGTGGCGCAAGCGGCCGTCGGCAAGGATGTCGAAATCGTGATCCTGCGTCATGGCCGTGAGGAAACGAAGAGTGTGCGTCTCGGGCTTTTGGAGAATTCGGAGAAGCACGCCGCGGTCGAGCCCGAGAAAACCGCGCCTCCCGCGGCGCCCGCCGAACCGCCGGCGCGGACGGCCCTGGGCATGACGTTTTCGGGATTGACCGGCGCGACGCGGCAAAAATACACGATCGCCGACAGCGTCGCGTCCGGAGTCGTGATCACCAGCGTCGCGCCGTCGTCCTCCGCCGCAAACAAGAAATTGCAACCAGGCGAGGTCGTCGTCGAGATCAATCAGGAGCCGGTCAAACAGCCCGATGATGCCGCGCAGAAGATCGACGCGTTGAAGGCGGAGGGTAAATCGTCGGCGCTGCTGCTGGTCGCCAACGGCCAGGGCGAGGTGCGTTTCGTGGCGGTGCCGGTGAATTGAGGGGAGCCTTTAAGCGCCCATCGGCGCGGCCTTAGGGCATTTTGGGCGACAGCCTTCGTAATTCTGAAACAAACTTTCAGGGCGTTCGTCGCCGCCGCTCGGCACGGTTGGCTTCATTCTCTTTCGTCTAATTGGCGACTTCTCGCGTGGCCAAGTCTTGACAAAACGGCGTTGCAATCACTATCTCCAGCCCGTTGGCACTCCCGCGATCGGAGTGCTAATTTTCGCTGCTCTGGTCCCGTCCGGGCGCACCGCCTGCCTCGCGGACGACAGCTTTATTAGGAGAATAAAGATCCATGGGTTTCCGTCCTTTGCATGACCGTGTCCTGGTCAAGCGCCTCGAAGGCGAAGAAAAGACCAAAGGTGGCATCATCATTCCCGATACCGCCAAGGAGAAGCCGCAGGAAGGCGAAATTATTTCCGTCGGACCTGGTGGCCGCGACGAGTCCGGCAAGCTGACGCCTCTCGACGTCAAGGCTGGCGACAAGGTGTTGTTCGGCAAGTGGTCGGGCACCGAAGTCAAGATCGACGGCAAGGATCTCCTCATCATGAAGGAGAGCGACATTCTGGGGATCATCGGCTGAGCCAAGCGCTCGCCGGGTCCCCTTTTTCATATGAGGAGCTAGATTTACATGGCAGCTAAAGACATTCGCTTTTCGTCAGATGCCCGCGACCGGTTGTTGCGCGGCATCGACATCCTGGCCAACGCGGTTCGGGTAACGCTCGGCCCCAAGGGCCGCAATGTCGTGATCGAGAAGAGCTTCGGCGCTCCCCGCATCACCAAGGACGGCGTCACCGTCGCGAAGGAAATCGAGCTTTCCGACAAGTTCGAGAACCTCGGCGCGCAGTTGATTCGCGAAGTCGCGTCCAAGCAGAACGACGTGGCCGGCGACGGCACCACGACGGCGACGATCCTCGCCGCTTCGATCGTCCGTGAAGGCACCAAGGCCGTCGCGGCCGGCCTGAACCCGATGGATCTGAAGCGCGGCGTCGACAAGGCTGTCGAAGCCGTCGTCGCTCATCTCAAGGCCAATTCGAAGAAGGTCACCTCCAACGAGGAGATCGCGCAGGTCGGCACGATTTCGGCGAACGGCGACAAGTCGGTCGGCGAGATGATCTCGACCGCGATGCAGAAGGTCGGCAACGAGGGTGTCATCACCGTCGAGGAAGCCAAGACCGCCGAGACCGAACTCGACGTCGTCGAAGGCATGCAGTTCGACCGTGGCTATCTCTCGCCTTACTTCATCACCAATCCCGAGAAGATGATCGTCGAACTCGAGGATCCCTACATCCTCATCCACGAGAAGAAGCTCTCCTCGCTCCAGGCTCTGCTGCCGGTTCTCGAAGCCGTCGTGCAGACCGGTAAGCCCCTCGTCATCGTGGCGGAAGACGTCGAAGGCGAGGCTCTGGCCACGCTCGTCGTTAACAAGCTGCGTGGCGGCTTGAAGGTCGCGGCCGTCAAGGCTCCGGGCTTCGGCGATCGCCGCAAGGCCATGCTGGAAGACATCGCGATCCTGACCGCCGGTCAGCTGATCTCGGAAGACCTCGGCATCAAGCTCGAAAACGTCGCCTTGCCGCTGCTCGGCCGCGCCAAGCGCGTCCGCATCGACAAGGAAAACACGACGATCATCGACGGCGCCGGCGTCAAGGCCGACATCGAAGGCCGCATCGGTCAGATCAAGGCGCAAATCGCCGAGACCACCTCCGATTACGACCGCGAGAAGCTCCAAGAACGTCTGGCCAAGCTTGCCGGCGGCGTCGCGGTGATCCGCGTCGGCGGCGCGAGCGAAGTCGAAGTCAAGGAAAAGAAGGATCGCGTCGACGATGCTTTGAACGCCACCCGC
>JARLIW010000041.1 GCA_031291515.1 Beijerinckiaceae bacterium
GCCTGCCCACCGGCGCGGCGCGCGGCGTTGAGCCCCGCCACGAGACCCTGGGCGCCGGCTTCCTCGTAGCCCGTCGTGCCATTGATCTGGCCGGCCAGAAACAGGCCCGGAAGCCGCTTCGTTTCGAACCCGGCCGTCAGCTCGCGCGGATCGATGTAATCATATTCGATGGCATAGCCGGGCTTGAACACGCGGACGTTCTCAAGCCCCGGAATGGTCCGCAGAAAGCGATCCTGCACCTCCGGCGGCAACGCCGTGGAGATGCCGTTGGGATAGATCGTGGGATCGTCGAGCCCCTCGGGTTCGAGGAAAATCTGATGCGAATCGCGCTCGGCGAACCGCACGATCTTGTCCTCGATCGAGGGACAATAGCGCGGGCCGGTGCCCGCGATGGCGCCCGAATAGACCGGCGATAACGCGATATTGTCGGCGATGATCTTGTGCCCCGCCGCCGTGGTCTGGGTGATGAAGCAATCGACTTGCGGCGTCGTGATCGCGGTGTTGAGAAACGAGAACGGCTCGGGGACCTCGTCGCCGCTTTGGCGCGTCAACGCGCTGAAATCGATCGTCCGGCCGTCGAGGCGCGGCGGCGTGCCCGTCTTCAACCGGCCGAGCGCGAAGCCAAGCCGGCGCAGCGTCTGGGCGAGCGGAATCGACGGCGCGTCGCCGTCGCGCCCGGCGGGGCGGGTGTTCGGGCCGCAATGAATGAGGCCGTTGAGGAAGGTGCCCGTGGTCAGAACCACCGAGGGGCAGGCGAGCCGGCGGCCATCGGCGAGATCGATCCCGGCGATTTCTCCGTTGGCGACCACGAGATCGACCGCCTCGGCTTCGATGATTTCGAGCCCCTCGACGGCTTCGAGCGCCCGCTGCATCGCCTCGCGGTACAGCTTGCGATCCGCCTGCGCGCGCGGGCCGCGCACCGCCGGACCCTTGGCGCGGTTCAACACGCGGAATTGGATGCCGGCCTCGTCGGCGACGCGGCCCATCAAGCCGTCCAAGGCATCGATCTCGCGCACGAGATGCCCCTTGCCCAAGCCGCCGATCGCCGGATTGCACGACATCACGCCAATCGTCTCGCGACGTTGCGTCACCAGCGCCGTGCGCGCGCCCGCGCGCGCCGCCGCGGCTGCGGCCTCGCAACCGGCATGGCCGCCGCCGGCGACGACGACATCAAAGGAAAGGGGAGCGGTCATAAGGTCATTCCAAGGTTGCCCACTCAAAACTCTTTTAGCGTCTCGATCATTCAATAGCCCTCATGCTGAGGAGCAGGCGCAAGCCTGCGTCTCGAAGCACGAGGGCGGTCCCTCGATCCCGGGGAGCGTTTGGAGCGCTCCGGGCCAACGAGTCCCTCGCCCTTCGAGACGCGCTTCGCGCCCTCAGGGTGAGGGGATGGTTGCCATCGGGACGCACCCAAAATGTTTCACGTGAAACAGCCGGGCCTATTTACCGATACAAAAGCGCGAAAAGATGTCGCCCAAAATATCTTCGACATCAACCGTCCCGATCAGCCTTTCGAGCGCGAAGCGCGCGGCGCGGAGATCCTCGGCGATCAATTCCACCGGCGCCTCCGGCTGCGCGACGACGCGGCTCAACGCCGCCTCGGCCGCCTGAAACGCCTGCTGATGCCGCGCGCGCGCGAGAAGCCCCGCCGCGCCGGAATGAACGATGCCGCGCGAAAACTCGGCCAAGCGGCCGATCAACTCCGGCAAGTTCTCGCCCGTCGCGACGCTCAGCGCGAAGACGCCCGGAGGCCGCTCGTCGGGCGAGCGCAGGTCGGCTTTGGTCAAAACCTGCCAGACTTTCGCGCCCAGCCCACCTTCCGGCGGCGCTCCGTCTTCGCTGAGCCAGAGCACGAGATCGGCGTCGGCGGCGCGGGTCCTGGCCCGTTCGATCCCGATACATTCGATCGTGTCAACGCTCTCGCGGAGCCCCGCCGTATCGATCACGGTGATCGGACAGCCGCCGAGATCGAGATGGACCTCGATCGGATCGCGCGTGGTCCCGGCAATGGTTGAGACGATGGCCGCCTCGCGGCGGACAAGCGCGTTCAAGAGGCTCGATTTGCCGGCATTGGGCGGGCCGGCAATCACGATCTGCACGCCGTCGCGGATCCGCTCGGCGGCCTTGGCTTGGCCGAGTTCGTGCCGCAGCCCTTTCAAAATCGGCTTCAGCACGACCGCCAATTGCTCCGGCAACTTTCCAGCCAGATCGACATCCTCGGCGAAATCGATCGCGGTCTCGACCTGGGCCGCGGCCTGGACCAGCGCCGCGCGCCACGGCGCGGTGGCGTCGCGCATCGCGCCCGACAATTGCCGCTGCGCTTGCCGCCGCTGCCATTGCGTCTCGGCATCGACGAGATCGCCGAGACCTTCGATTTGCGCGAGATCGAGCTTGCCGTTGAGGAATGCGCGCCGCGCGAATTCGCCGGGTTCCGCGAGCCGGACATTGGGCAGCGCGCCCAAAACATCGAGGATGGCCGCCACCACGGCCCGGCCGCCGTGAAGCTGCAATTCCACGCAATCTTCCCCCGTTTCGCTTCGGGGTCCTTCGAAGAACAGAACGAGGCAGCGGTCGAGCACTTCCTGCGTCGAGGGATGGCGCAGCGTCACCAGGTCGGCGCGACGCGGCTCTGGCACGGTGCCCGCCAAGAGACGGATCAGCGCCCGCGAGCCCGGCCCGGAAATCCGCACGACCGCGATGGCCGCGCGTCCCGCTCCCGTCGCGACGGCATAAATTGTCTCAGCCCGCATTGATCCCGCCCACGATACGCTCCACTATTATTTATTACTGCATTGCCGCGTTACCCAAGGGATAAAATGGATACGAACGAGCTTAAAAATGCAGCCAGCCCCTATTTACTCCAACATGCCGGGAATCCCGTGCATTGGCGCATGTGGTCGGCCCAAACCCTCGACGCCGCGAAAAAATCCGGCAAGCCGATCCTGCTCTCCATCGGCTATGCCGCCTGCCATTGGTGCCACGTCATGGCCCACGAGAGTTTCGAGGACGAGGCCACGGCGGCCATCATGAACAGCCTGTTCGTCAACATCAAGGTCGACCGCGAAGAGCGGCCCGACCTCGACCATATCTATATGACGGCGGTCCAGGCCTTCGGCGAGCGTGGCGGATGGCCGCTGACGATGTTCCTGACCCCCGCCGGCGAACCGTTTTGGGGCGGCACCTATTTTCCCAAGACCGCGAGCCACGGCAAGCCCGCCTTCACGAGCGTGCTGCGCAAGATCGCGCAAAGCTACCATGACGATCCCAAGCGAATCGCTCACAACAGCAAGGCGGTCATCGAACGCCTGGTCCAGGAGACGATGCATGCGGGCGCCGGGCTGACGCTCGCCGAACTCGACCTGATCGCGCAGCGCATCGTCCCGCATATGGACAGAGCCAACGGCGGTCTCGCGGGAAAACCGAAATTTCCAAATCCGCCGCTGCTCGAATTGCTGTGGCGCGCGGCGGGGCGGATGCGCGAGCCCGGCTATTCCGACCTCGTCCTCCTGACCTTGGAGCGGATGAGCCAAGGCGGCATTTACGACCATCTCGGCGGCGGCTTCGCGCGCTATTCCACCGATGAGCGATGGCTCGTCCCGCATTTCGAGAAAATGCTCTACGACAATGCCCAGCTGCTCGAACTGCTGGCGCTCGCCGCCGCCAAGACCGGCAATCCGCTATTTGCGACGCGCGCGACCGAGACGGTGGCGTGGCTCAAACGCGAAATGACCAATGAGGACGCCGCGTTCTTCGCGAGCCTCGACGCCGACAGCGAAGGGGTCGAAGGCAAATTTTACGTCTGGACCGCGCGCGACATCGAAGAGGTTCTCGGGCCCGAAGACGCCGCGTTGTTCGCCAAGGCCTATGGCGTGACCACGCAGGGCAATTGGGCGGATGA
>JARLIW010000042.1 GCA_031291515.1 Beijerinckiaceae bacterium
CGACGCCGGTCTTGGCAATCTGCCAAGCGGCCTCGGTGCCGGCCAAGCCGCCGCCGATGACATGGACGGGAAAAGGGGGGGATTTCATCCGCCGTGAGTAGCCCTCGGCCATGGCCGGTGCAAGCGGGGAAATCCGTCAGGTTACGCCGCGCGAAGTTAATGTATCAAATCAATTTTATGGATTAACCTACTGATATATATTGTAGATAACAAATAGCGAATGCGACGGCGTTCGATGCGGCCCGTATATGCTCGAAGAACATTTCCCGTCACCCAAACGAAAATCCCCGCTGCGAAACCGCAGCGGGGATCATGATGTCGTGACCTATCCGAAAGGAAGGATCAATAACGAGCCTTGAGCGGCGCGGCGACCGCCGGCGTGGGCGACCACAGCGGAACGATCAGGCGGAGCCAGCCGCGCGTCTCGTTCGTCCCGGCTTGGGTGCCGTTCACCGTGGTGTAGATCGCGTGGGTCACGAGAGCCTGCGCGATCACGGGTCCGAAGTTGTAGCCAACCATGCCACCGAGTTCGGTCTGACCGTTGCGGCCGCCGGACAGATAGCCGTTCGAAATGTCGCCATAGGTATAGCCGACGAAACCGAACTCGAACTTATCGAACGTGCGCGTGATGCTGTAGTCGACGCCAGCGGCGTCGTTGTTGGCGTAGTTGGCGCCGAACGACGACGTGACCCAACCGGTCGCCGCAAGGTTCCAGCCGTCATGCGAATAGTAGAGACCGCCGCGGAAATCGCCTTGCAGGGTGCTCCGGCCGGTGATGGCCGCAAGCTTTGCATCGGGATCTTCGCCACGAAGACCGATGAGCACGCCGCCGGTCAGACCGCCGCCGAAGTCATGCGCGAAAATCGCGCCGTAAAGAGGCGTGATGAGACCGGTATGGTTCACGCCGCCGTCCAAATGCGCGAAGGGCACGGCGCCGATGAACTCGACGCGGGTATTCGCGAAGGTCCATGGCGTCGACCAAACGGCGATCGGGATATTCACGCCAAGACGCTGCGAAGAGGTTCCGCCGTAGCTTTCGAGATCGAGAGCGTAAATGCCTTCCGGCAAGGGCGCGAGAGCGGCGAGACCCATGGTTTCGCCGGGCAGAAGCGATGCTGCGTAAGAAACTGAAGCCGAAGCGCAAAGAGCCAAACAGGCCGCCCCGACGGATGCAAGTAGTTTGTTTTTCATTGGTACACCTTCCCCCGATGATATCATTGCGGCCTAGCTTTCGCGTAAGCCTAGCGGTCGCATCATTTGCGCCGCCCGTCTCAGCGGCGCTTTTTAGACGACCGATTCTGATAGCCTCATGATTGATATAGATCGGCTAGAAAGCTAGGGGTTTTATCTCTTCGCCACCTGTTCCTAAACCAGCGTTGCTTAAGCGCAACACAGTTTCGCCGTGCAAAAATGCAAGAATTCGGCTGACACCAAACAAACTCCAAAACCTTTATTTCGAAATATTTACGTATTAAATCATATGGTTAATGCGAGGGTTCGGGCGGCTCGCCGGCCCGCTTTCAGGCGATGCGGCGACCTCGGGTTCGTTTCGGTCCAGGACACGTGTCCCGCAATCAAATGGGGACGGGACAGTCCTTATTTCTTAATGAATAGTTGCCGGGTCTTCGTGGTATTGCGTCTCTATCGTATGGGGGATGCCAGACCCTAGAACGCCGCCGTTTTCTTATTATAAATATAAGATCGAGCCGCGCGATGGACTTGAGGATTACAATGCGCGGAAATGAATTGGGCATCGCTTGTCGCGGATCGCTCGCGCGTTCGCGATGCCGACGCGTCGTTATTCCGCCGCTTCGCGTCGTTTCTTCGGCCGGCGTTCGAGCAGTTCCTTGAGGTAGTGACCCGTATGGCTGCGCGGCGACTTGGCGATGGTCTCGGGCGGACCTTCCGCGACGATTTCGCCGCCGCCGTTCCCCCCTTCGGGGCCGAGGTCGATGACCCAATCCGCCGTTTTGACGACCTCGAGATTGTGCTCGATGACGATCACGGAATTGCCCTGATCGACCAATTCGTGCAGCACTTCCAAGAGCTTGGCGACATCGTGGAAATGCAGCCCGGTGGTCGGCTCGTCGAGAATGTAGAGGGTACGGCCGGTCGAGCGGCGCGCCAATTCCTTCGCGAGCTTGACGCGCTGCGCCTCGCCGCCCGACAGCGTATTGGCTTGCTGGCCGACTTTGACATAGCCGAGACCGACGCGCGCGAGCGTTTCCATCTTGTCGCGAATCGAGGGGACCGCCTTGAACAGAATCGCGGCCTCCTCGACCGTCATGTCCAAGACGTCGGCGATGCTCTTGTCGCGATAGCGCACCTCGAGCGTCTCGCGGTCGTAGCGCTTGCCCTTGCAGACGTCGCAGGTGACGTAGACGTCGGGCAAGAAGTGCATTTCGATCTTGATGACGCCGTCGCCCTGGCACGCTTCGCAGCGTCCGCCCTTGACGTTGAACGAGAATCGGCCGGGCTGGTAGCCGCGCGCCTTGGCCTCCGGCAGCGCCGAGAACCATTCGCGGATCGGCGTGAAGGCGCCCGTATAGGTCGCCGGATTGGACCGCGGCGTGCGCCCGATCGGCGATTGGTCGATGTCGATGACCTTGTCGATATGCTCCAAGCCGTCGAGCCGGTCGTGCGGGGCCGGGTGCTCGAAAGCGCCATTGAGCCGCCGCGCCGTCGCTTTATAGAGCGTGTCGACGATCAGCGTCGATTTTCCGCCGCCCGACACGCCGGTGATGCTGACGAACAGGCCGAGCGGCAGGTCCACGGTGACGTTTTTCAAATTATTGCCGTGAGCGTTCACGATCGTGAGCTTGCGGCCCGGATCCGGCTTGCGGCGCTTGCGCAAGGCGGCGACTTCGAGGGCGCCGGTGAGATAGCGCCCGGTCAGCGATTTCGGATTGTCCATGATCTGCTGGGCCGTGCCCTGCGCGACAATCTCGCCGCCATGAATGCCGGCGCCGGGTCCGACGTCGACGACATAATCGGCGCTCATGATCGCGTCCTCGTCGTGTTCGACGACGATCACCGAATTGCCGAGGTCGCGCAGCCGCCGCAGCGTGTCGAGCAGCCGGGCATTGTCGCGCTGATGCAGCCCGATCGAGGGCTCGTCGAGCACGTAGAGCACGCCGGTGAGGCCGGAGCCGATCTGCGAGGCGAGCCGGATGCGCTGGCTCTCGCCGCCGGACAGGGTGCCCGCGCCGCGCGATAGCGTGAGATAATCGAGCCCGACGTCGATCAGGAAGGAGAGCCGGTCGCGAATCTCCTTGAGGACGCGCTTGGCGATCTCGTTGCGCTTGGCGTCGAGCCGGCCGGGCAAGGCGGTAAACCAGGCGTGCGCCTGACGCACCGGCATATCGGTTACTTTACCGATATGCAGGCCATCGATCTTGACGGCGAGCGATTCCGGCCGTAGCCGCGCGCCACCGCAGGCTTCGCATGGCGTCGCCGTCATGAAGCGGCCGATCTCGTCGCGCGTCCATTCGCTATCCGTCTCTTTGTAGCGGCGTTCGAGATTGGTGATGATGCCCTCGAAGGGCTTGTTGACGTCATAGGCCCGCGCGCCATCCTCGTAGGAGAAGCGCACGCTCTCGCGGCCGGAGCCGTAAAACAGCATCTGCTGAATCGCGAGCGGCAGTTTCTCGAACGCGGTATCGAGGCGGAACTTGAAGTGCCGTCCCAGCGATTCGAGCGTCTGCATGTAATAGGGCGAGGAGGATTTCGCCCAGGGCGCGATGGCGCCCTTGCGCAGGCTGATGCTCGGGTCGGGAACGATCAGCCCGGCGTCGATCGTCTGCTCGAAGCCGAGCCCGCCGCAATCGGGGCAGGCGCCGAACGGATTGTTGAACGAAAACAGCCGCGGCTCGATCTCCGGAATCGTGAAGCCGGACACCGGGCAGGCGAATTTCGAGGAAAAGACGATGCGCTTGGCCTCGCCCTTGTCGTCCTTTTGATCGGCATATTCGGCGATGGCGATGCCATCGGCCAGCTCGAGCGCGGTTTCAAAACTCTCGGACAGGCGCGCGCGGATGTCCTCGCGCACCGCGATCCGGTCCACCACGACGTCGATGTCGTGTTTGAGCTTCTTGTCGAGGGGCGGCGCGTCGGCGATCTCGTAAAAGGTCCCGTCGATCTTGAGCCGCTGAAATCCGCGTTTCATGAAATCCGCGATTTCCTTGCGGTATTCGCCCTTGCGGCCGCGCACCACCGGGGCCAGCAGAAACAGCCGAGTCCGATCGGGCAGGGCGATGACGCGGTCGACCATTTCGCTGACGGTCTGGCTCTCGATCGGCAGGCCGGTCGCGGGCGAATAGGGAATGCCGACGCGGGCAAACAGAAGCCGCATGTAATCGTAGATTTCGGTCACGGTGCCGACCGTCGAACGCGGATTTTTCGAGGTCGTCTTCTGCTCGATGGAAATCGCCGGCGACAGCCCGTCGATTTGATCGACATCGGGCTTTTGCATCATTTCGAGGAACTGCCGCGCATAGGCGGACAGGGATTCGACGTAACGGCGCTGGCCCTCGGCATAGATCGTATCGAAGGCGAGCGAGGATTTGCCCGATCCCGACAGACCCGTGAACACGACGAGCTTGTCGCGCGGGATCGTGAGATCGATGTTCTTGAGATTGTGCTCGCGCGCGCCGCGCACGGAAATCGTGCGGCCGTCGAACAGCGGCGCCTTGGCTTTGGCGGAGTCCAGAATCCTGCTTTTGCCGGTCGGGGCCGCCGCGCTGGCGACGGGAGACTTTTGGGGCGCGGCTTCCGTGCCGGTTTTGGCAATGGCTTTGCGGCCGGCGGCGGGCCGGGCAGGGGATTTCTTTATGGCAGTCAAGGGTCCAGGCTTCTTTGGGCTATGCGCGGGTTGCGTCTCTGTTGAACTGTAAAGGGTTCTACGCTGCCGCGCCAACGATAAACCTGAGCGAAATTGCCGCCGCTCCGAGGTCGGCGGCTGCCCCAGCCCCTCACCCCAAAATCACATGCGGCACGAACCGCGAGGCGTTCGAGGTCACCGGCGAGCTGTCTTCCCGGATTCC
>JARLIW010000227.1 GCA_031291515.1 Beijerinckiaceae bacterium
GATATCACAAGGAACTCAGCGGAATAATCGACCGGTATCAAGGCCAAGATGCCGGAAACCGAACCAGAATAACGTTACCAAAAAGGATTCAGGCATGGCACTTCGAGGACCGACAAATTCATCCAATGTTTCCGCCGCATTGATCCTCGGCCTTGCGACCGTCGGCGGTCCGGCTGCCGGACAAGCACAGCAGCACGATGACCGAAGCGCGGCAGGCTTGGGCCGCGCGGTGGCTCTCAATGTCTGCACCTCTTGCCACGTCGTCACGCCGGATCAAGAGTTTCCGCCGATCTTCGATGGGCCGCCCAAACCACCGACATTTTCGGAGATTGCAAACCGGCCCGCCGTCACGGACGAGTCGTTGCGGCGCTTTATCACGACAACGCATTCGTCCGTGACGATGCCGGTGCGAATGCCCAATCCGGAACTCATGGACGACCAAGTCAGGAATGTCGTCAGCTACATTCTCAGCCTCAAAAAGAAGCCGTGACGCGAGAGCGACCACCCGCGCCCGATCTTCCTGTCATGGAGAGATGGCAGTCAAAACAGCGCGCTCAAACAGAGCGATCATTCGTGACCACCTTCGAACTGTTGATCCGTGAAGGGCGACGACGTCGGTGTTTGAATTTTGATAAAGCCGACTTCCGCGGCGCGATGGCACCCGTTGCATGAATTGTCGAGCTCCGCGAATGCTTTCGCGAACAAGGCCGAGTCCTTCGCCGCCGCCGCTTTTCGCATCACCTCGAGCGGCTTCTCGCCGGCCACGATCAACTCGATGGGTATATTGCGATAGAGCATCGCCGCTTTGCCGAAGGTCTCTTCGATTTGGCTGATTTCGAAGCTTGCGAGATCCCAGTTTTTCGCGCGGCCGGCAAACCATAGCTTGATGTGGCGCGACTGCGTCAATCCCATAATGTCGCTGAGCGTATTCACATACGAATCGGCGGCCGGCTGCGGCCGGTCAGAATGAGAAGCGGCAAACGGCACGTCATCACCAAACGCGGGAACGGCTATAAGTGCCATTGATACGATGAGCCCCAGTACGCGCATATCGACTTACTCCCTGATCCTAACGAGCCGGATGGTTTTGGCTATACACCGATATTTGTGGGACAACAATCAAAGAGGCCTTGGGCGCGATGGAACAGCGGCCCATGATCGGTGGCCGTTGGCCAACGCATTCCGGCGGCAAACGAGACCAATTCGGCCCCATGAAGATTCAGACACTGCTGGGCAGGCTGAACTGGTGATTTTTATGATCGTAAATGAAAATCTCGGCGAAGCGACCCCAATCGATCACCGCGGTCAGTGTCCGCTCGGCCTCGTTGGGGCTGAGATGATCCTGAAGTTCGGGCAGGAACCGCCCGCGCGGCGCGATGTGCGGCGAGCGCTCCGACAAAACGTGGCGAATATGCGCGGCAAGCGGCACGCTGCGCAAGAGATGCTCGCAAAACAACCGCTTGCGGCCATCGGCGGGAGAATCGGTAAAAAATTTGCCGGCCGCGGTCAAATGGAGCGCGGCCTCGCGCATCTCAACGAAACCGAGAATCTGCGCGGCTTCCTCGACAGCTAAAATCGCATCGATCTCGAGATGGAGCCGCTCCGCCAAATCGCGAAGCCCCGCCTTGCCCGCGAGAGGCGGCTGCGCCAAGACTTCCAAGAAGGCCGCGATGCGATGGCTCGAAACGCTCGGCAACCGCATGCCAAGCCCCGCCAAGGCCGACTTGTCCTTGTCGCCTGTCGAAGGTCCGCGCCCCGCCGTCATATGTTCGTAGATGTCGTCGACGATTTCGCGAAACGCCGGGGCGAGGCGCTCGCGCGGTTGCGGCAGGGGCACTTCGAGCTCGAGCGCGATGCGGCCAGGATCCGGCGCCAGAACGATGATGCGGTCACAGAGAAAGACCGCTTCCTCGATATTATGCGTGACCAGCATCACCGATTTGATCGCGATCTTCCGCTCGTTCCAAAGATCGATGAAATCCGATCGCAACGTCTCGCCGGTCAGCACGTCGAGCGCCGAAAATGGCTCGTCCATCAAGAGAACGGCCGGATCGACCACGAGCGCGCGCGCAAAGCCAACCCGCTGGCGCATCCCGCCGGAGAGTTCCCGCGGATAGGCGGCCTCAAAACCATCGAGGCCAATCAGTTCGATCGCGGCCAAGGCCTTTTCGCGCGCTTGGGCTTCCTTCATGCCGAGCGCATCGAGCCCAGCCATGACATTTTCGAGCACGGTGAGCCAAGGAAACAACGCAAAGGTTTGAAAAACCATCGCGATCCCCTTGGCCGGCCGGTCGATGACCTTGCCTTGATAGGTGACCTTGCCGGCCGTCGGTCGTATCAACCCCGAGGCGATGCGCAGCAGCGTGGATTTACCGCACCCGGAGCGCCCCAGAACGCCCACGATCTCCCCTTCGCGGAGGTCGAGGCTGATGTCGTCGAGAACAACGGACGGCACGCCGTTCGGCCGCGCGAAGGCCTGGTGGATATGGGAAAGATCGAGAATGCTGTTTCCCGTGGTCATTGGCTTTTGCGCGGCCTCAAGCATATTTGGCCTTTCAATCTAGCCGGAAATGTCGCTCGCCATAGGCATAAAGCCGACGCCAGAGAACCCGGTTGAAGAAAATCACGAAAATCGACATGACGACGATCCCAAGGAGGATCCGCGGATAGTCGGCCGCGGCCGTCGTATCCGCGATATAGGCGCCGAGCCCATGCGCGGCGAGATGCGTTTTTCCCCAGGAAACCGATTCCGCGACGATGCTGGCATTCCACGAGCCGCCGGAGGCCGTGATGGCGCCGGTGACATAGTAGGGAAAGATTCCCGGCAGGATCACATTCCGCCACCATTTCCAGCCGTGGATCTGGAAATTCCCGGCGGCTTCGAGAAAATCGGTCGGAAAAGCGGTGGTCCCGGCGATGACGTTGAACAGAATATACCACTGGGTCCCCAGGATCATCAAAACGCTGAGCCAGATATCCGCATTGAGATGGAAACGAACGACCATGATGACGGCGAACGGAAACAACAGATTTGCCGGAAAGGCTGCAAGGAATTGCGCCAGCGGCTGAATGCTTTCGGCAAGCTTCGGCCTGAGGCCGATCGTGACTCCAATCGGCACCCAGACGAGCGAGGCCAAGGCGATCAGGACGGCAACCCGCAGAAGCGTATAGGCGCCAAGCCGGACGACCGTCAAAACATCGCCCCAGTTCAATTCCGAGGCGATGTAGCGAATGATAACGCTGGCGCCAAAAACAGCCGCCAGGACGACCGCGGCGTAAAAGACGACATCGCCCGCGCGACCGCGCACCGTCGTTTCGACCACGGGCGGCCGCGGAACGCTGGCGTTGAGCAGCCGCGCCCGCAGCGTCCAATTCATGGCAATGCTCGCGGGGCGGGCGGCCAATCGCACGAACCGAGCCCGCCGCAGGACGTCCACGAACCAGGAATGCGGCAAGGTTTGCGCGGCCGATTGCTCGGACCGAAAATGGTCGGCCCAGACGACCAGGGGCCGGAACATCAGCTGATCATAACAAACAATGACCACCGTCATCGCCAGCAAGGCCCAGCCGATTGCGCCAAGGTTTTGCCGCTCGATCGCAAGAGCGACGTAAGACCCGATTCCCGGCAATGTGATTTGCTCGTCGCCCACGCTGATCGCCTCGGAGGCGACGACGAAAAACCAGCCCCCGGACATGCTCATCATCATGTTCCACACAAGACCGGGGACCGCGAACGGCGCCTCGAGACGCCAGAAGCGCTGCCACGAGGAAAAGCGAAAGGCGCGGCTCGCCTCGTCGAGATCGAGAGGAACCGTGCGCAAGGATTGGTAAAAGCTAAACGCCATGTTCCAGGCTTGGCTCGTGAACACCGCGAAAATCGAGGCCAGTTCGGCGCCAAGCACGCGGCCCGGAAACAAGTTCATGAAGAAAATGACGGTAAACGAAATATACCCGAGAATTGGGACCGACTGCAGGACGTCGAGGACTGGAACGAGGATGGTTTCGGCACGCTTGCTCTTTGCCGCGAGGGTTCCGTAGATCAAGGTGAACAGAAGCGAGGCAACCATCGCCGCGAGCATGCGCAAAACGGTACGGACCGCATATCCCGGCAGCATGGCGGGATCGAGAGAGATCGGCGCCGTTTTGATCGCCTCGATTGGGCCGAATGTGCTTTTCGCTCCGATGACCAACAGCGCCAGCACCCCAAAGATCAAGGGGAAGGCGATGAGATCCCAGCGATTCGGCGGCGCGATTTTCCAACGCAGGACCGTCGCGCGCGGGTGGTTCGAGGGGATCATTGCGTTCGCCATGAATCGACGCGCGGCATGGGGCCATGCCGCCAGTCAGACCATCAATGGCGGAATTTGTCAGATGCCCCTTGATCGAGATCAAGCTCGCTTCATCCTCGGGCCGCTCCGCTCCCCTTTAATTGTGCGTTGCGACGACCTCATGCGAGGCGGCCGGCGCCCGCGGGCTCCCCGGATCTCAGGGGTCCCGCCTCGAAAAAATTTAGATCGCGCGAAAAAAAATTGGCGGCCAAAGGCGAACTCTTGCTATTGTGCAACGCAGCAAATCATATAGATTGGGCTGCTGGAGCGCGAAGCAGGGAGACGATCAATGGCTACTTTTTTTGGAAAGATCGATTCTTCCGGCCAATCGCCGCGCAATCCGAACCTCGACGTGGCGGCGGACGAGAAAATGGTCAGGATAACCCGCTTGATCGAAGGCTTGCAGCTTCTTGCGCAAGAGCTTCCCCAAGATGGGCCGTCAATTACCGAGCGAGATCGCGTTTTGCTTGCGTCGCTGCTCAATGACGGCGTCGCGCCATTTTATGCGGCCAAGCGAGTGCGTCACGCGCGTGATCTACTGCACTGACGCGCGCGGAAGCCAGCGGCACGCGCTCGAGGATCTCCCACGAAGATCACAAGCTCGTGTGATCGAGGGACGGCTCTAAGCCCTTATCGAGACAGCGATTTCTCGCCGCTTTAGCGATTTCGGTCGTATGATGGGCAGCTAATCCGGCACGCTCTCGACCGTGACTTGCTCCAGAAGACGGCGCACGTCCTGCGGCCGGCCGAGCCCCGTGCCGGGCGCCAGCACCGCGGCGGAGCCGCCCGCGACCCCGTAGCGGAAGCAATCCTCCAGGCTCATCTTCGACGCCAGGGCCCAGACCATGGCGCCAAGGAAACTATCGCCCGCGCCGACGGTGCTGACCGGCTGAATCGGAAGCGCCGGCGCCCGCCAGGCGCCGCCGGCGGTCACCAACAAGGCGCCATCGGCTCCGAGGGTCAAGGCCACCAGCTCGGTGAAGCCGCGCCCGATCAGGCTCCGGCACGCGCCGATCAAGGAGGCCTGGCCGTCGAGCGGCTCCCCCATCAGCTCGCGCAGTTCCCGCAGACTCGGCTTGATCAAATAGACGCGCGCTTCGAGCGCCGCCACGAGAGGCGCGCCCGAGGTATCGAGCACCAGCTTCGCCCCGCCGTCTCGAGCGATCCCAGCGACCCGCGCGTAGACATCGTCGGGCACGCCTGGCGGCAAACTGCCGCTGGCGCAGATAATATCCGGTCGCGCGCCAAGACCCGCGAGGGCCTTCAAGCACGCCATCCACTCGGCTTCGCGAAGTTCGGGGCCCGGCATCACGAACCGGTACTGCTCGCCGGTCGTCTTATCGAGCACGGTAAAGTCCATGCGCGCCTCGCCAAGGACTGGAATCGCGATACTTTTCAGGCCTTCCGCATCGATCATGCGGTTCAACAATTGGCCCATGAACCCGCCGACCGGGTAAACGGCGGTCACCTCGGCGCCGAGCCGGCTGGCGACCCGCGCCACATTGATTCCGCCGCCGCCAGGGTCGCGCCGTCCCGCGCCGCAGCGCAACTTGTGGACGGGCGCCACGTGATCCGCCGATGTCGAGACGTCGATCGCGGGGTTCATCGTGAGCGTGACGATGCTGGACATACGGGCCTTCTCCGGCGCTAGAGTCCTCCTCGCTTGGGGGCTCACCCAAGTGACGAGAAGTCGACCTCCAAAACCTTAGACCATTTCTCGATTACGGGAGTCGGCGCAAGGCCAAGTCTCGGCACAAGGCTAGGTCTCGGCGCATGGCCTACTCGGCCGCGGCAAGCCGGCGCTCCGCATCCGCCACGACATGGAGCGCGCCGATCAGGCTGGAGGGATTGACGCTGATGGAATCGATGCCCCATCCCACCAGGGCCGCCGCGATCTCCGGATAATTCGCGGGAGCTTCGCCGCAGATGCCGACATGCCGGCCGTTCCGCTTCGCGCCGGTGACGGCGAGCCGCAGCATTTCCATCATCGCGGGATCGCGCTCGTCGAAGTCGAAGGCGACGATTTCCGAATCCCGGTCGACGCCGAGCGTGAGCTGGGTCAAATCGTTCGAGCCGATCGAAAAGCCGTCGAACAGCTTGGCGAAGGCATCGATGCGGATCACATTGCTCGGGATTTCGCACATGACGAAGACCTCGAGCCCGTTCTCGCCGCGCTTGAGCCCGTGACGCTCCAAAGCCGCGATCACGCCCTTCGCCTCCTGCTCGCGGCGCACGAACGGGACCATGATCTTGAGATTGGTCAGGCCCATCGTCTCGCGCACCCGGCGCAATGCCGCGCATTCGAGCGCGAACCCCGCCGCATAGGCCGGATGGTCGTAGCGACAGGCCCCGCGGAAGCCCAGCATCGGATTGTGCTCGCGAGGCTCGAAACCCGCGCCGCCTAGGAGCCCGGCATATTCGTTGGTCTTGAAATCCGACAGACGGACGATCACGGGCCGGGGATAGAAGGCCGCCGCGATCGTGCCGACGCCCTCCGAAAGCCGCTCGATGAAAAAATCGGCCGCGCGAGGGTAGCCCCGTGTCGCGCGCGCGATCGCCGCCCTGGCCTTCGCCGAAACGACTTTGGCGGGCTCGGCCAACGCCATCGGATGAATGCCGATATGCTCCTGGATGATGAATTCCATCCGCGCCAAGCCGACGCCGGCACTCGGCAGCATGGCTGTATGGAAAGCCAAATCCGGATCTCCGAGATTGATCATGACCTCGGTCTTCGGATTCGGCACGCTCGCCAAGTCGATCGCCGAGACTTCGAACGGAATGACGCCTTCGTAGACGCGCCCCGTATCGCTTTCCGCGCAGGATACCGTCAATGTCGTTCCGGTCGCGAGCTTGGAAGTCGCGTCGCCGGTCCCGACCACGGCGGGCACGCCGAGTTCGCGCGCCACGATCGCCGCATGGCACGTCCGACCGCCGCGATTGGTGATGATGGCCGCGGCCGTCTTCATCACCGGCTGCCAGTCGGGCGTGGTGGTTTCCGTCACCAGGATTTCGCCGGGCTGGAACGTATGCAGATCGCTGGCGGAGGTGATGACGCGCGCGACTCCGGTCGCGATCTTCTCGCCGACCGCGCGTCCGGTGACGAGCACCTTGCCGGTCCCTTGGATCGCGTAGGTCTGCATCGTTTGCGCCGAGCGGCGTGACACGACCGTCTCTGGCCGTGCCTGAACAATGTAAAGAGTCCCGTCCTCGCCGTCTTTCGCCCATTCGATATCCATCGGCGTGGGCCGGCCGGCCTTGGCCGAATAATGATCTTCGATCTCGATCGCATGGCCGGCCAAGGCGAGGACGTCCTGGTCCGAGATGCAAAACCGCTCGCGTTCGGCCTTCGGCACCGGATTGTTTCGCGTTCGCGCCGCGCCGGCCGGATTGGCGCCATAGGTCATCCGGACCTGCTTGGCGCCGAGCTTGCGCCGCAGCACCGCGCGCGCGCCTTTCCGGAAAGTTGGCTTGTGAACATAGAATTCGTCGGGATCGAGGGCGCCCTGGACGATATTTTCGCCGAGGCCATAACCGCCGGTGACGAAGACGACGTCCCGGAAGCCGCTCTCGGTATCGAGGGTGAAGATCACGCCGCTCGACCCGACGTCCGAGCGCACCATCTTCATGACGGCGACGGACAGGAACACCTTGAAATGGTCGAAGCCGTTGTCGAGACGATAGCCGATCGCCCGGTCGGTGAAGATCGAGGCGAAACAATTCCGGCAGGCCTCGACAACCGCGGCCTCGCCACTCACGTTCAGATAGCTATCGTGCTGACCGGCGAAACTCGCGGATGGCAAATCCTCGGCCGTCGCCGAACTGCGGACGGCGACCGACAGCGTTCCTCCGCAGGATTCCTTCAGCTTTCGATAAGCCGCGACAATTTGCAGCCGAAGCGCCTCGCCCCCGGTGGCATCATGGACAATCTTGCGCGCGGCGGCCGCCCGTTCGGCGAGAAGATCGACGTCGGTCTTGTCGAGACCATCGAGCAGTCGATGCAAAGGCGCCCAGGCATCCGCCGCGGTCAGCGCGTCGCGATAGGCTTGCGCGGTGACGGCAAAACCCGGCGGGACTTTCACGCCCTCCCCGGAAAGCGCGGAGCAGAGCTCGCCGAGCGATGCCGTCTTGCCGCCGACCAAGGCGACATCGGCCGAACCGAGGTCGCCGAACCAGCGGACATAGTCTAACGCGCTCATGGATCTTCCCCGGCTGTGACCGATGGCTCGACCTTGACGAGTCCATCGCGAAGGAGCCTTGATCCCGATCAACGGCGGGCAAAGGGACTATGCGGGCACCTGAAAATGATTCATCCGAGGCGCGTCTTGAGCGTCTGAATCACGATGGCGACGTCGACCGGCTTCAGGAACACGCCGGACAGGCCGATCTCATGCAGGCCGATCGA
>JARLIW010000043.1 GCA_031291515.1 Beijerinckiaceae bacterium
CCCCATGTCGGCATGACGCCAGCGCGAGCATTGGTGATCGTCTCGACGACGGTCTTCTGGTCGCCGCCATAGAGCCAAACGCTGCTCGCGAGTTTCGGCGCCCCGATCTCCTGATTGCCTTGGCCCTTGTCGCCATGACAGGCGACGCAATTGTCGGCAAAGGTCTGAGCGCCGGCCTTCAGGTCGAGCTCCTTGGCAATGGTTTGCCCCGAGAGCGAACGGACATAGCCCGCGACATTGGCGATTTGCGCCGGGGTTAAAATCCCGTCGCGGCCAAACGCTGGCATCTGGGTCCCCTGGGTGTCGGGACTGGTCGAGCGGATACCGACCGTGATCGTATGCAGGATCTGATCGAGCGTGCCGCCAAACAACCAGCGGTCGGCTTGCAGATTTGGGTAGCCCTTGGCGCCGCCGCCACCCGCCCCGTGACAGGGCGCGCAATTATTGGCGAAGGCCGCCTTGCCGTTGGCCATGGCATATTCGAGCATGGCGGGGGTCTTCACGATATCTTGCAGGCTCGCGGTGGCGAGCGCCTTGCCATGCTCGGCGCGCGCGGCCAAGTCCTGCTTGACCTCGTCCAAGACGGCGCCCCGCACGGAATAGCCGAGGAGGCCTTTCGAATAGCTCGATACCAAGGGCCACGACGGCATCAAGATCCAATAGCCGACGGCGAACAGGATACAAAGATAGAATATGTTCAACCACCATTTCGGCAGCGGCGTATTCAGTTCCTTGATGCCATCCCATTCATGGCCGGTAGTGTGAGTCCCCGTGTGGGGATCAACGTCATCATGATGAGTCATGGCTTAGTCCTCGCGCAGCGGAATTGTCGATGCCTCGTCGAATTTCTTCTTGTTCCGCGGCCACAGGGCATAAATGAGAACCGCGACGAACATGCCGAAGAAATAGAGAAGGCCTGTCATCTGTGAAAAGTTCGAGATGGTTTCATAGGTCGTCATCGCAATACCTCAGCGCAGGTTGGCCTTGTCGTCGTAGGCTTTGAAGTCCACGAGGGTCCCGAGCATCTGCAGGTAAGCGACAAGCGCGTCGAGTTCCGTAATCTGCTTGGGATCGCCGCCGAAGGTGCGGACATTCGCCTTGGGATAGCGCTTCAAGAAGGCGTCGACGCCTTTCGAATCGGGGTTGGCCTGGGCTTCGAGATCAAGCCGGGCATTGGCGATTTCGTCGTCCGTGTAAGGGACGCCGACGATCCGGTTGGTCTTCAAAATGTCGGCGATCAGCGTCGTGTCGAGCGGCGTCCGGCCCAGGAAGGGATAGCCCGGCATCACCGAAGCCGGAACCACCGAACGCGGATCGGTCAAATGTTGACGATGCCAATCGTCGGAATATTTGGCGCCGACGCGCGCGAGGTCCGGCCCGATTCGTTTGGAGCCCCACTGGAACGGATGGTCGTACTGCGACTCCGCCGAGAGCGAGAAGTGGCCATAGCGTTCGACTTCGTCGCGAATCGCCCGGATCATCTGGCTGTGACAGAGGTAACAGCCCTCGCGGACATAGATGTTGCGCCCGGCGAGTTCGAGAGGCGTGTAAGGCCTCATGCCATCGACGGTTTCGATCGTGCTCTTGAGATAGAACAGCGGGACGATTTCGACCAAGCCGCCGATTGCGACGACAAGAAGAATGCCGACGAGAAGCAGGATCGAGTTCTTTTCGAGGAGGGAATGTTTTTCCCAAACGTTGGATGTCATCGTGCGAACTCCTTGCCGGTCATTCCGCGGGGGCGAGCGAAAGGCCCGCCGACGCATGCGCTTCGGATTCGCCTTGGCGGATCGTCAGGTAAATATTGATGGCCATGATGATCGCGCCGATGAGGAAGAGCCCGCCGCCGATGGCCCGGATGATGTAGTAGGGATGGGTCGCTTGCACGGTTTCGACGAACGAATATTCGAGGAAGCCGAGCGGCGTATAGGCGCGCCACATCAGGCCCTGCATGATCCCCGCGACCCACATCGCCGAAATATAGAAGACGATGCCGATGGTCGAGATCCAGAAGTGCCAGTCGACGAGCTTCAGCGAATAGAGTTTACGCTGCCAAAGCCACGGGATCAGACAGTAGAGCGCGCCGAAGGAGATATAGGCGACCCAGCCGAGCGCGCCCGAATGAACGTGCCCGATGGTCCAATCCGTATAATGCGACAGTGAATTGACCTGTTTGATCGACATCAGCGGACCTTCGAAGGTCGACATGCCGTAGAAGGCGACCGACACGACCATGATGCGCAGGACGGGATCGGTGCGCAGCTTGTCCCAGGCGCCCGAAAGCGTCATGAGGCCGTTGATCATGCCGCCCCACGAGGGCATCCACAGCATGATCGAGAAGGTCATGCCCAAGGTCGAGGCCCATTCGGGCAGAGCGGTGTAGTGCAGATGGTGAGGACCGGCCCAGATATAGAGGAAGATCAAGGACCAGAAATGGATGATCGACAGGCGGTAGGAGTAGACCGGCCGTTCGGCGCGTTTCGGGATGAAGTAATACATGATCCCGAGGAAGCCGGCGGTCAGGAAGAAGCCGACGGCATTATGGCCGTACCACCATTGCACCATGGCATCCTGCGTGCCCGCGAAGGCTTCGTAGGATTTGGTCCCGAAGAAGGAGACCGGCACCGCGAGATTGTTGATGATATGCAGCATCGCGATCGTGACGATGAAGGCGAGATAGAACCAATTCGCGACATAGATATGCGGCTCGCGGCGCTTCCAGAGCGTTCCGAGAAACAGCAGGAGATAGGCAACCCAGACGATGGTCAGCCAAAGGTCGGCATACCATTCCGGTTCCGCATATTCCTTCCCCTGGGTCACGCCGAGCAGGTAGCCCGTCCCCGCGATCACGATGAAGAAATTATAGCCGAGAATGACGAACCAGGGCGCGATCGAGCCCGGCATGCGGGCGCGGCATGTGCGCTGCACGACATAAAACGAGGTCGCGAGGAGAACGTTGCCGCCAAAGGCGAAGATCACGGCCGACGTATGGAGCGGACGCAACCGGCCGAAATTGATGTAGGCGGTATCGAAATTGAGCAGCGGAAAGGCCAGCTCCAACGCGATGTAAAGTCCGACGATGAAACCGGCGAGGCCCCAAAACATCGCCGCGATCGAGGCGAATTTGATGGGTCCGAAATTGTAATTGGGCTTTCCGTCGACGATTTGCGGCGGCGCCGTGAAGCCGGCGAGATTGTTCCTAAGAATAAGGACAAAGCCCGCGATGGAGGCGAGCACGCCAAGCGTGGCATGAAATGCCATCGGACCGTCGGTCGCTTTGGTCGCGACGACGAAACAGAGGATGGCGAGCAAACCAAGAAAGGCCAAAAAGCCACCTTCCTCGAATGAAAGCTTCGGTGTCGCCCGGGCGATGGTCATGGGGGTTCTCTCTCGGCTCGATAGGCGCAAGGCTGGCGTTCGATGCCAGCTGCTCGAAATACCGCTTAAGCTAGTCCTGGCAACGGGGCTTTGACCCAAATCAAGGACGGTAACGCTTCTCGCCGCCATTTTGACAAAATGATCGCTCACCCCCTTCTCGACTTCACCGACAGGTCGGTTCCACGCTATACGTCCTATCCTGCGGCGCCACATTTCCATGGCGGCGTGGACGGACACGTTTACGGCGATTGGCTCGAGTCGCTCTCGCGAACGCCAGCGCCGGTCTCGCTCTACCTTCACGTTCCGTTTTGCCGGTCCGTCTGCTTCTATTGCGGCTGTTCGACCAAGGCGACGCGGCGCGACGAGCCGCTTGCCGCTTATGCCGTTTTGCTGCGAAAAGAGCTGGCGATGGTGGCCTCCCGGACGGGCCGACTGCCCGTGTCGCATATGCATTGGGGCGGGGGCACGCCGAATTTGCTGCCATCGGCTGTGCTGGCCGGGATCGTTGCCGACATCCGGCGGGATTTCGATATTCTGCCCGACGCCGAACATGCGATGGAAATCGACCCACGCTATCTCACGCCGGAGGGGGCGGCGAGCCTCGCCGCGGCGGGCGTCACGCGCGTCAGCTTGGGCGTCCAGGATTTCGATTCGGCGGTGCAAATGATGATCGGCCGCATCCAACCGTTCGACACGGTCGTAAACGCCGCCGAATCGTTACGCCAAGTGGGAATCCGAGATTTCAATTTCGACCTGATTTATGGACTTCCCGGTCAGACCGTCGAATCGATCGACAGGACCGTGCGCTTGGCGGTTTCTTTGAATCCGAGCCGAATCGCCATGTTCGGTTATGCGCATGTGCCGTGGTTTCGCGCCAACCAACGGCTCATCGACGAAGAGAAGCTTCCGGATCGGCTTTCGCGCATTCGCCTCGCGGAGACGGCGCGCGGAGCGATCGAGAGCGAGGGATATGTCGCCGTCGGAATCGATCATTTCGCCCGGCCCACGGATTCCCTCGCCCGCGCGGCTTCGGCGCGTACCCTCCGCCGGAACTTTCAAGGCTACACCACCGACGCCGCGACCAGTCTCATCGGCGTGGGCGCTTCGTCCGTTGGCCAGATGCCGCAAGGTTATGTTCAAAATGCCGCCGATACCTCTGTCTGGACGGAGGCGATTGGCCAAGGCCAGTTCGCGGTCGTCAAGGGCCTGGCGCTGACCGCCGAGGACCGACTGCGCGCGGAAGTGATTGCCGAGCTTCTTTGCTACTTCGACGTCGATTATGCCGCCATCGCGCTCCGTCACGGCTTTGGCGCTGGCGTCTTCGCGGGCGCGATCGAAGAGCTTGCGCCGCTCGTGGACGCGGGATTTCTGCGGATTGAAGCGGGCCGGGTGACGATTTTGCGCGAGGGGCCGGCGCTGGCGCGAGTCGTCGCGAGCGCGTTCGACGCCTATCTCAAAACCGGCGCGCGCCATTCCCTCGCGGTTTAGGGCATGTCCCGGAAAAGTTGACGACTTTTCGATCGAGGACGTGCCCTCGCGTCTTCTATGGAGGGCGAATTCTCGTCACCTGGGTGATTCCACGCAAGGGGAAAACACCCTACGGCTTTCCCTCAGGTATCGTCGTCGTCGAGGATGCGCCAACTCGCGCCTTCGAGATCGTCGAATTGGCC
>JARLIW010000228.1 GCA_031291515.1 Beijerinckiaceae bacterium
CCGGCTCGTCGCCATCACCGGCACCAACGGCAAATCGACGACGACGGCGCTCGCCGCGCATCTCTTCAAAAGCTTCGGCTACGAGACCGGAATGGGCGGCAATATCGGCACGCCGGTGCTCGAATTGGAGCCGCCGACGCCGTCGCGCGTCTATGTCGTCGAATGCTCGTCGTTCCAGATCGATCTCGCGCCGGGCTTGAACGCGACGGCGGGCGTTCTGCTCAACCTGACGCCCGACCATCTCGACCGGCACGGCAGCATGGCCCATTACGCCGAAGTCAAGGAGCGGCTCGTGGCGGGCGCCGAGACCGCCATCGTCTCGATCGACGATGCCGATTGCGCGGCCATCGCCGACCGCTTGAGCGCCGCCGGCAAGACCGTCGAGCGCGTTTCGGTCGTGGGGAACAAGGTCGAGCGCGGAATCACGCTCGACGGCACGAAACTGATCCGCCATCGCGGCGGCGCGTCGTTCGAGGTCGCCGATCTCGCCGGGATCGCCTCGTTGCGCGGCGCGCATAATGCACAAAACGCCGCCGCCGCCATTTTGGCTTTGGGCGCCGACGCCGACGACCTCGTCCGCCTGCAAGCGGCGCTGCGGAGTTTTCCCGGTCTCGCCCATCGGATGGAACAGATCGGGCGGCTCGGCCGCGTCGTCTTCATCAATGATTCGAAAGCGACCAATGCCGATGCGGCGGAAAAGGCGCTGCTGTCGTTTCCGCGCCTGCATTGGATCATCGGCGGCAAGGCCAAGGAGGGCGGGATCGAACCGCTGCGCCCGCTGTTTCCGCGCGTCGCCAAGGCCTATCTCGTCGGCGAGGCCAGCGAGGCCTTCGCCGTGACTCTGGGCGACGATGTGCCCTTCGAGCGCTGCGGCACGCTCGACGTCGCCGTGGCGCGCGCGGCCCAGGATGCCGCCGCCACCGGCCAAGACGAAGCCGTCGTCCTGTCGCCCGCTTGCGCCTCGTTCGATCAGTTCAGCGATTTCGAAAAACGCGGCGACTATTTCCGATCCCTCGTGCAAGGGCTGTTGGCCGCCGCGAAGTGAAAGGCAAGGTTAACAATTTCCTTCCATAATGCGGAATGGATCCGCCCGACGGGGCGGTTTGGCACGCGATCGCCGCCGGCCCCGCTCTTAGCGGGTGGCGACGTGCCGACGGGTCTGGAGAGACGACATGGTATCTCGCGCGGAGCGGACCGCCCTTGCGGACTGGTGGTGGACGATCGATCGCTGGCTTCTGGCCTCGCTGGCCGCGCTCATTGTCGCCGGCCTGGTCTTGACCATGGCGGCGAGTCCGCCCGTCGCCGAGCGAATCGGCCTGCCGACCTTCCATTTCGTGAACCGCCAAGCCTTGGCGCTGCTGCCCGCCATCGCGATTTTGATCGGCACGTCGTTTCTCACGCCCCGGCAGGTGCGCCGGGCGGCCGTGATCCTGTTCGTCGTCGCGATGGGCCTGATCATTTTCGCGCTTCTATTCGGTCACGAGATCAAGGGCTCGAAACGCTGGATTCTCGGGATCCAACCGTCCGAATTCCTCAAACCGGCCTTCGTGATTCTCGCGGCCTGGGCCTTTTCGGAAGGCGGCAAACGCCGCGACGTGCCCGGAACGACGATCGCGATCCTGTTGTTTCCGCTGACCGTCGTCCCCTTGATGCTGCAACCCGATTTCGGCCAGACCATGCTGGTCTCGCTGGTCTGGGCCGCCTTGTTCTTCATGGCCGGGCTGCACTGGTTCTGGGTTTTTGGCATCGGCGGCTTCGGCTTGAGCGGCGTGCTGCTCGCCTATAAACTGGTGCCGCATGTCCGCGCCCGCATTCTCAAATTCCTCGATCCGACCAGCGGGAACGGGGTGACCGACACGTTTCAGGTCGACACGGCGCTCGAAAGTATCATAAGCGGGCGTTGGCTCGGCAAGGGGCCGGGCGAAGGCACGATCAAGCGCATTCTGCCCGACGCCCATACCGATTTTATTTTCGCCGTCGCCGGGGAGGAATTCGGCATCATCACCTGTATCGCCCTTTGCGCTTTGTTCGGTTTCATCGTCGTGCGCGGCCTGCTGAAATCGGCGCGCAACGAAGATCCGTTCTGCTGTTTCGCGGGCGCCGGCCTCGTCATGCTGTTTGGCATCCAGGCCGCGATCAATATGGCGGTGAACCTGCACCTGATGCCGGCCAAGGGCATGACCTTGCCGTTCATCTCCTATGGCGGCTCGTCGCTGTTTTCGCTGTCGATCGGCATGGGCTTCCTGCTCGCCGTGACGCGCAAACGGCCACGCTCGGAGGTGCTTTACGAAAGCGAGCGGCAAACCTTCGATCCAGCGCCGCAAAAGGCGCTTCGGAGCGGCGTCGGCCGGCTGGAACCGGCCGCATGAGCCAACGTCCCATCATGATTGCCGCCGGGGGAACCGGAGGCCATCTGTTTCCGGCCCAAGCGCTGAGCGAGGCCTTGATCGCGCGCGGCCACGCCGTGGAATTGATCACGGACGACCGCGTCGCCGGCTATGGCTCGTCCTTTCCGGCGCGCAGGATCCACCACGTGGCGGCCGCGACGCCGAGCGGCGGCTCGCTGCTCAAGCGCGCGCGCGCGATCCTCACACTGATCCAGGGCACGCAAGCCGCGCGCAAAATCATCCGCGCCGTCAACCCGCGCGTGCTCGTTGGATTTGGCGGCTATCCCACGGTGCCGCCCGTGCTGGCCGCCGCGCAGCTCAAAGTGCCGACGATCCTACACGAACAGAATGCCGTCATGGGACGCGCGAATAAATTTCTCGCCGGCCGGGTCGGAGCGGTGGCGAAAGGATTCGACCATCTCGCCCGTGGCAGCGCGCGCATCGCGGCCAAAACCCGACTCACGGGAAATCCGGTGCGGCCGAGCGTCATCCAGGCCGCGCGCCGCCCCTATCCCGGCTTTCAGGGCGGCATTTTACGGCTGCTCGTCACGGGCGGGTCGCAAGGCGCGCGCGTGATGTCGGATATCGTCCCGGCCGCCGTCGCGCTCATGACGCCGAACGAACGCGCAAAACTTCGCATCGTCCAACAGGCGCGCGGCGAGGATGAAACGCGGGTGCGCCGGGCCTACGAGGCCCTTGGCGTCGATGCGGAGGTCGAAAGCTTCTTTGCCGATCTTCCCGACCGCATCGCGGAGGCCCATCTCGTGATTGGCCGCGCCGGCGCCTCGACCGTTTCGGAACTCGCCGTCATCGGCCGGCCGTCGATCCTGGTGCCGCTCCCCCATGCCCTCGATCAGGATCAAGCCGCCAATGCCGCCGTGTTGGAAAAGGCCGGCGCCGCCTTGGTCATCAAACAGTCGCTTTTTACGCCGGAATGGCTGGCGGATACGATCCGGCAAGCCATGCTCGATCGCGAGGGCCTCGCGGCCCAGGCTTTCGCGGCGCGGCGCACGGGAATTGCCGATGCGGCCGAACGCCTCGCCGATCTCGTCGAACGTCTTATGTCGCCTGAGGAACCAGAATGAAACTGCCGGCCGAACTCGGACCTATTCATTTCGTCGGAATCGGCGGGATCGGCATGTCGGGAATCGCCGAAGTCCTGTTGAACCTCGGCTATACCGTCCAAGGCTCGGATGCCTCGGAAAACGCCAATGTCGTGCGCCTGCGCGAAAAGGGCGCGACGATTTTCGTCGGGCATGACGCGGCCCATCTCGGCCAGGCCGAAGTCGTCGTGGTGTCGACGGCGATCCAGCGCGACAACCCCGAACTTTCGGCCGCGCGCGAACGCCGCCTGCCGGTCGTGCGGCGCGCCGAAATGCTCGCCGAATTGATGCGGCTCAAACATTGCGTGGCGATCGCCGGGACCCACGGCAAGACGACCACGACGTCGCTCGTCGCGACCTTGCTCGATGCGGGAAAATTCGATCCGACCGTGATCAATGGCGGCATCATCAATGCCTATGGCACCAATGCGCGGCTCGGCGGCGGCGATTGGATGGTGGTCGAGGCCGACGAAAGCGACGGCACGTTCCTGAAACTGCCGGCCGATGTCGCCGTGGTCACCAATATCGATCCCGAGCATCTCGACCATTTCGGGACCTTCGACGCGATCAAGAGCGCGTTCCGCGCCTTCGTCGAAAACATCCCGTTCTACGGCTTCGCGGTGATGTGCCTCGATCATCCGACCGTGCAGGAACTCGTCGGCCGGATCGAGGATCGCCGGGTCATCACCTATGGCGAAACCCCGCAAGCCGACGTGCGCTTGGTCGATGTCGATCTAAGCGGCGGCGTTTCGCGCTTTTCGGTCATCATCCGCGATCGCAAGACCAATACGCAAACACGGCTCGACGAGCTCGTGATGCCGATGCCGGGACTGCACAATGCGCTGAACGCGACGGCGGCGCTCGCGGTCGCGCATCAGCTCGGCATGAGCGCGGAGGAAATCCGCACGGGCTTGGGGAATTTCGGCGGCGTGAAGCGGCGCTTCACCAAGACCGGCGATTGGAACGGCGTCGCCATTTTCGACGATTACGGCCATCACCCCGTCGAAATCGCGGCGGTCTTGCGCGCGGCGCGCGCCTCGACCAAGGCGCAGGTCATCGCCGTCGTGCAGCCGCACCGCTATACGAGGCTGCAATCTTTGTTCAACGAATTCGCGACCTGTCTCAACGATGCCGACAGCGTCATCATCGCCGACGTCTATCCCGCCGGCGAAAAGCCGATCGAGGGCATCGACCGCGATTCGCTGGTGCAGGCGATCAAGGCGCATGGCCATCGCCAGGTGCTGGCGCTGCAAAGCGCGGCCGAACTGCCGCATCTCATTCGCACGCTCGCGCATCCCGGCGATTACGTCGTGCTGCTCGGCGCCGGAAACATCACGCAATGGGCCTACGCGCTTCCAGGCCAGCTCGCGGCGGGCGACAAGAGCTAATGGACGCCGGCCTCATCAGCGGTCTTCGCCGCGCGATGCCGGACCTGCGGGGGACGCTCGAAGCTGGCGTCCCGCTCGCGCCGTTGTCGTGGTTCAAGACGGGCGGCCCGGCGCAAGCGCTGTTCTCGCCGGCGGACGAAGTGGATCTCGC
>JARLIW010000229.1 GCA_031291515.1 Beijerinckiaceae bacterium
ACCCTACGACGCCGTGGTTCTCGATCTTGGCCTCCCGAAAAAAGACGGCATTTCGATCATCGGGGAATGGCGCAAGGCCGGCCGGACCATGCCGATCCTGATCCTTACCGCGCGCGATCGCTGGAGCGACAAGGTGAGGGGCTTCGACGCCGGGGCCGACGACTATGTCGCCAAGCCTTTTCACATGGAAGAAGTTTTGGCGCGGTTGCGCGCGCTGTTGCGCCGGGCCGCGGGCCATGCGTCGAGCGAATTGGTCTGCGGACCGGTGCAGCTCGACACCCGCGCGAGCCGGGTCTTGGTGGACGGCAATCCGATCAAGCTGACCTCGCACGAGTACCGGCTGTTGTCCTATCTGATGCATCACGCCGGGCGGGTCATCTCGCGCACCGAAATCGTCGAGCATCTCTACGATCAAGATTTCGACCGCGATTCCAACACGATCGAGGTGTTTGTCGGGCGTCTGCGCCGCAAGCTCGGGGTCGATATCATCCAGACCATGCGCGGTCTCGGCTATCTCGTGACCGCCGAGCCCGTCGGCGACGCCGCCAAGGCCCGGTCGTGAATTTGGTTCAGAGGCGCGGCCGGCAGTCTCCAGCAGGACCCCGATATGAGTGACGATCTTCGCAAGGCGCTCGTTCCCGAGGCGGGCGAGCCCATCGATCCCGTCAAAATGGCGCGGCGCGACCTTCAAAAAGTGCTGCCCCGACGTTTCTACAAAGAGGTGTCCGTCGCGAGCGTCGAGAACGGCTACGCGCTGCTGCTCGATGGCAAGCCCGTGCGCACGCCCGCCAAGAATCGCCTCGTCTTGCCGAGCGCCGAGCTCGCGGAACGTATCGCCTCGGAATGGCGCGCGCAGACCGATGTGATCGATCCCGGCGAAATGCCGCTGACCCGGCTCGCCAATTCGGCGATCGACGGCGTCGCGCTGCGGCTTGCCGAGACGATCGCCGAAGTCGCCAAATTCGCGGAAACCGATCTCGTTTGTTATCGCGCCGCGCATCCCGACGCGCTCGTCGCCGCCCAATCCGCCGCCTGGGATCCCGTGCTCGATTTCGCGCGCGAGGAGCTCGGCGCGCGCTTCATCTGCGCGCAAGGCGTGGTTTATGTCGAACAGCCCGAAGCGGCCCGCGCGGCGGTGGCGCGGGCGGTCGAGGCGATTGCGCGGGGACCGTCCGGCGCGCTCAAATTGGCCGCGCTCAGTGTCAAGACGTCGCTGATGGGCTCTGTGCTGCTTGCCCTCGCCGTCGCGCGCGGGCATTTCACGCCGGAGGCGGCTTGGAGCGCCGCCCATGCCGACGAGGACTATCAGGCCTGTTTCTGGGGCGCCGACAGCGAAGCCATCGCCCGCCGCGCCCGCCGCTGGCGCGAAATGGAGGCCGCCAGCACGGCGTACCGGCTGGCGGAATAATTGACTGGGTCACGAATATCGAGGCCATCGGTCGAATGGCGACATCGCTCTCCGAGGAGCCCTCATCCCGAGGAGGAGCGTAGCGACGTCTCGAAGGACGAGGGCGGTTTCGCGATCCCCGTATCCGCGTGGACCCTTGCGCGTCCATAGGAATTGCGAGGGCTCAATGCGCGCCATCGAGCCTGCGGGAGCCCTCGCATTTCGAGACGCCTTCGCCCTTATCCGCGTCAAGACGAGTTGAGGCGGGAGAGGGCGAAGGCTCCTCAATGTCAGGGGACGGAAGCGTGTTCAGCGATTGAGGAAAACTCCTTCGCCCGCGAACGGGCGAAGGACGCGATCCTTAGCGGTCGCCGAGGCTGCCGTCGGCGGCGGCCAGAGCGGCGCCGACTTCGAGGCCGAGATCATCCATCGTGGTTTCCTCGACGACGTTGATTTCCTCGCCCTTGGCCTGACGTTCGGCCTCTTCGGGCGAGCGCGCCACGTTGATGACGACCTTGGCTTCGACTTCGGGATGAAGGTGGATCGGCAGCGTATGCAGGCCGAGCGTCTTGATCGGCGCGGTCAGTTCGACCTGGTTACGATGCGCGCTGAAGCCGCCCGCTGTAATCGCCTCGGCGACGTCGCGGGTCGAAACCGACCCGTAGAGCTGACCGGTTTCGCCGGCCTGGCGGATGATGATGAAGCTCTGGCCGTCGAGCTTTTCGGCCACGCTGGCGGCTTCGGTCTTGAGTTCGAGGTTGCGGGCCTCGAGCTGCGCCTTCTGGCCTTCGAAGCGCTTCTTGTTGGCCGCGGTCGCGCGCAGAGCCTTGCCGCCGGGCAGCAGGAAATTGCGGGCATAGCCGTCCTTGACGCGGACGGTTTCACCCAATTGGCCGAGCTTGGCGATGCGTTCGAGCAGAATAACTTCCATGGTCTTAGTCCTTTGTCGTGATGATAGGGGATGGGTCTAGCGGCGCCGCCGCTAGCCGTTCGTTGGCCGGGTTTTCCCAGATTCCTGCGCTCTCGCCGGTTTGCCGCGCCACGAAAAGCCGGCGTCCAAGAGCCCGATGGCCGCATAGAGCGCTAAAAGCCAAGGCATCAGCATTGCGAGCGTCAGATAGAGGATGATGAGCAGCGGCAGGCGATAGCTCTTGCCGCGCGTGACGTCATGGATCAGGGCGATCCCTTGAATGGCGAAGGCCATGCCGAACGCGCCCACGACGATCAATGCGACCATGCCGGTCGGCCCGCCCGCGAAGGACAGGCCAAGCGCGACGGCGAGAACCAGGCCCAAAACGCGCGGCACGCGCAGATTACGGGGCAGATCCGGCCAGGGCGCGGGGAACCGTCCCGACGCGCGCGTGATCCGCGCGGCGAGCCACATGTTGAAGCCGAGAAGAACGAGCGACGCCGCCGCGAGAACGGGCATTTGCGCCCAGGTCATGGCGACCGCGACCTCATGGGCCGTCAGACCCTTGGGAAGATCGCGGCCTTCCAATAGCGTCTGGACATAGGGTTCGACATGTTCGGCCATCGTGGCCATCGTCGCGGCGAAGCCGCCTTGGGCGATCACGGTGCTGGCGAAATCGACCACGATCCCGATGACGGAAAAGGCCGCCGCGAACGCGATGATCAGGCCGAGCTTACGCTCGTCGGGGGCGGCCGCGGTGGGCGTCGAGAGGCTCGTCGAGGCCGCGAGCCGCGATAACCACCAAGCCGGAATCGCTAGGCTGATGGCGTAGGACGTCGCATCGAGCGCCGCCGGCTGCAAGAGCTCCCAATGCGACGCGCCAAATCCGGTCTGTCCAGCGCCAAAGGCAAAAACGGTGGATGTGGCGATGATCGCCGCGGCCCAACCTGGCCAGACGCCAAACGCGAGCGTGGCCAACATGATGGGGAGCGGCGAGAGACAGCCCATCGCCAGGGCCAGCGTGGTCTTTTGAACCGTCAGCAGCGACAACAAAGCCGAAGCAAGCCCGCCGCCCGCGGCAGCCAGCGCCGCTGTGCTGGAAATCTTGAGAAAGAACCGTTTCATGAACTCGCTGTCCCGCTCGATCCGGCGGTTAGAGACAGGACGCGGCCAATCCGCCACGCCGGTCCCAACTGAATGGCGCGGGGGTCCGCGCCATCGATTTGGTCGTGCTCCCCGTCATGCCCGGCGCCAGGCCAGGCATGACGGAGCCGTTATTTACCGGATCACGTAGGGCAGCAAACCCAAGAAGCGGGCGCGCTTGATCGCCTGGGCGAGTTCACGCTGCTTCTTCGCCGAAACGGCGGTGATGCGCGAGGGGACGATCTTGCCGCGCTCGGAAATATAGCGCGAGAGAAGACGCGTATCCTTGTAGTCGATCTTCGGCGCGCCCGGCCCGGTGAAGGGGCAGGTCTTGCGGCGGCGAAAGAAGGGGCGCCGAGCGCCAGCGGCTGCGGTAGCCATCAGTAAGCTCCATCTTCATGAATGGCGGGACCCGCTTCGTCACGCGGACGACGCGGCGGACGATCGCCGCGCGGACCCCGCGGGCCACGGTCGGGACGATCGCCCCGGTCACCGCGATCGCCACGATCTCCGCGGTCGTCGTCTTCGCGCTTGCGCAGCATGGCGGACGGGCCCGTCTCATGCGCGTCGACGCGGATGGTGATGAAACGCAGCACGTCTTCGCTGATGCCCTGCTGGCGTTCCATCTCGGTGATGGCGGCCGGCGGCGCGTCGATGTTGATGAGCGTGAAATGCGACTTCCGGTTCTTCTTGATCCGGTAAGCGAGGGACTTGACGCCCCAATATTCGACCTTCTCGAACTTGCCGCCGAGACCTTCGACGATGGCCTTGTAACTTTCGGTCAGGGCTTCCACTTGCTGCGCGGAAACATCCTGACGCACCAAATAGACGTGCTCGTAGAGCGACATCGGTGTGCCTTTCTGTTTGAACAAACGCTCCGGCGCGAAGCCCTTCGAGCCTCGGAAAGGCCCGACGAGTAACCACACGAAGGCGGAGACACGGGACGCCGGCTTGATTTTTCTCGGGAGTCCAGGATGGATCGCCAGGAAGACATAAGCCTGTTCGCCAAAGGCGAACCGTCCGTTCAGCCTCCGGCCGGAACGAAGCGGCCCTTATACAGGGATTTGCCGGGGAGGCAAGGGTAACTGGTCGCCAAAGTCGCAACGGTTTTCATCGCGATGCTCACCCTCGTGGATGAAATCAGACGCTTGGTACCCTCGACGAATGACCGCTCTCGACACATCACCATTCTGCTGCGCCGCAGCATTCCAGTTCCATCAAGTGAGGTTTAAGCCACCGTCCGCAAGCAGGATTTCTCCGGTAATGTAGTCCGAGCCGACCAGCATCGCGACAGCTTGGGCGATGTCGTCGGGACTGGCTGCCCGGCGCATCGGCGAACGCTCTCGCCAGAGCTGTTGCGCAGCCGTCCAATCTGCCGTTAGAGCCGTGTCTACCAGGCCGGGAGCAACCGCGTTCACCCGGATATCGGGAGAGAGCGACAGAGCGAGCAGGCGGGTAACGTGATTTAGCGCGGCCTTGGTTGCGGCGTAGGGAATCGACGCGCCCTTGGGTCGGATGCCGGCATGCGAACTGATGTTGACGACACAGCCGGGCCGGCCGCGCTGGGCTGCCGCGCGGAGTGCGGATTCGGCTTCCCCGACAAGGCGGAATGGCGCCACCACATTGATCTCGTACAGCTCTTGCCAGACTGCTGGCGTCGCGGCGGCAAAGTCTGCGTGTGGGATGACGCGACTAATGCCGGCATTGTTGACCAGCACGTCGAGCCGTCCCCAGAGGGCGACGGCTTCCCGCACAAGCATGACTCGATCGGCATCATGGGCCAAGTCGGCTTGGATGTATGCCGCCGGACCGAGTTCGGCCGCCAGCGCGTGCCCGGCCTCGGCAGAGCTGCGCGAGTGCAGAATGACCGCGTAACCCTCGCCAGATAGCCTCCGCGCGATGGCGGCGCCAATGCCGGAGGTGGAACCGGTTACGAGGGCGACGGGGAAGGGAGGCTGCATACGAAGTCGTCCTGTATAGGAGTTTGTGACTTGATACGAAGGTGCGTGCGAACCCGTGATCGAGCTTGGGCACCAAGCGTCTGATTTTATCCACTAGCCCAAAATTCGCCCTGGCCCACGAAATCAGGCTATTCAGGTGAACGCCAAGCTTGCTAGGACCCCACCATTGCCGCTCCGCCAAATTCTCATCCGCGATGCCGTGCCGGGCAACCTCGCTGCCATCACCATGATCTACCGCCACGCGGTTCTCCACGGCACTGGCACGTTCGAGATCGATCCGCCCCACGAGGCGGAGATGGAGGCGCGGCACGCCCGTCTCACCGAGTCCGGCTATCCCTATCTCGTCGCCTGCGCTTCGAACGAGGTTCTGGGCTATGCCTATGCTGGTCCCTTCCGCGAGCGCCCCGCTTATCGGTTTCTGGTCGAGGATTCGATCTATGTGCGCGCGGATTGCCAGGGCAGGGGGATCGGGTCCGCTCTAATCGGACGATTGATCGCGGAATGCGTCGCGCGGGGATATCGGCAGATGGTCGCGGTGATCGGCGACAGCGAAAACGTCGGATCGATTCGGCTTCACGAAAAGGCGGGCTTTGCTTCGGCCGGCTTGTTTCGCGCGGCGGGTTGGAAGGCGGGGCGCTGGCTCGATGCGGTGCTGATGCAGCGCGCGCTCGGCGCCGGGGCGAGCGAACCGCCCGAAGATCCTCAATAGGGTGTTTGGACCCAACGCTGGCCGATTCTAGCTATTTCTGTTGGCCCGTGCAGGGATCGAGGACGACGACCTGGCGCTGCGATGGCCGGATGGATCCCGTCGTGCTGTAATCGATTCCATCGTCGCCGGCGGCGGGCAAAACCGCGCGGGCGACGTCGCGCGCGGCCATCCCAATCGCCGCGCCATGCTTTTTGGACATATAATCAAGCACATCCGCCGTGGCGACAAAGCCCACCGCGATAATCGCGACCGAGAGCGCAATCTTCTCGAACGACGTGCCGCGCTCGTCACGAACCCAACGCCGGACGTGATGTATCATAATGTTCGTTCCCCGAGCGCTTTCGCCAAGGATGCGGGAACGAGGTAAATAAACTCTTGACGGCCCGGAACATTTCGAGCGTTCCGGTCCGCGAACAATCGGCCTTCTCAGGGTCCGGTATAGACGCCCGAATTGATCCGCGGGGTCGGCCGGATCGTGCCGGTGGTGCCATAATCCACAGTCAGGCCCGCGCCACCGGCCACGACCACGCGGTTCGAGTCGCGCGACGCCGTTTTCAATGCGGAGCTGTGATTGCCGGACATGAAGTCCATCTCCGCGTTCACCGCGAACACGAGAGCGAATGCCAACGCTATCAACACCGTTCCCTCGAGGACCAAGCCTCGATGACGACGGATAAAACGCCGGATTTTGATACTCATCATATTTCTCCCACCATAATATCGCATGTTTTTTTTATTTATTATGCAGGACGCATTCTTAATGGGCAACCTATGAATAGGATTAAGGCAGTCCCTCTTTGGTCGGATTGAACGTCGGCGGCGCCTGTCGCCGCGGCGGGGCGGCGATTACAGCGACGAAATGTCACTCTCCAGGGCGCGGGTCTCGAGCTGGCACTCAGGCGACACGGCAGAGTTAACGCTCTGATTTAGCTCATGGATAAGCTTCGGATTGCGGTGGTTCGGCCTTGGCCGCGCGCGACCGACGCCGCGATCGCGAACGCGCCGTTCGACGCGACGAAGCGCGGCGGCGGTTTCAACGAACGTCAAGGCCTTAGAAGAGACAACCGCCTAAGTTCTAGGCAGTCGCTAAATATCCACGAGCGCGATTGCGAAGGCCGCGTGTTCTTGGATGAAGGCGAAACGCGCCTCGGCCTTGTTGCCCATCAAGCGCTCGACGGAATCCGCCGTCCGGTCTTTTTCGTCCGGCGAGACCACCACGCGCAAAAGATTGCGCTTTTTCGGGTCCATCGTGGTTTCCTTGAGCTGGCTCGGCATCATTTCGCCGAGACCCTTGAACCGGCTCACTTCGATTTTGCCCTTGCCGGTCAAGACCTTCTTGGTCAGCTCGTCGCGATGGCGCTCGTCGCGCGCATAGACGTGCGTGGTCCCCTGGGTCAGGCGATAGAGCGGCGGGACGGCGAGATAGAGGTGCCCGTCCTCGATCAGTTTTGGCATTTCGCGGTAGAAGAAGGTGATGAGCAACGAGGCGATGTGCGCGCCGTCGACATCGGCATCGGTCATGATGATGATCTTGTCGTAGCGCAGTTCCGCGTCGTTGTAGCGCGCGCCGGTTCCGCAGCCCATGGCGAGGATCAGATCGGCGAGCTGCTGATTGGCCGCGAGCTTGTCCTTGGTGGCATTGGCGACGTTGAGAATTTTGCCGCGCAGCGGCAGCACCGCCTGATTGGCGCGGTCGCGCGCCTGCTTGGCGGATCCGCCAGCCGAATCGCCCTCGACGATAAAGATTTCAGAACCTTGCGCGGAAGAGTTCACGCAATCCGCGAGCTTCCCCGGTAGGCGCAGTTTGCGCGTGGCGCTTTTGCGCGCGACATCTTTTTCGGCGCGGCGGCGCAGCCGTTCCTCGGCGCGCTCGATCGTCCAGTCGAGCAAGCGCGACGCCTGGGACGGCAGGCCCGCGAGCCAATGATCGAACGTGTCGCGGATCGTGCTGTCGACAATGCGCGAGGCTTCGACCGTCATGAGCCGGCCCTTGTTCTGGCCCTGGAATTCCGGCTCCTTGATGAAGACGGAGATCAGCGCCGCGCAGGAGACCATGACGTCTTCCGCCGTCAGGATGCTCGCGCGCTTGCCCTGTCCGATTCGCTCGGCATGATCCTTGAGGCCGCGCAACAGCGCCGTGCGCAGGCCCGCCTCATGGGTGCCGCCATCGGCGGTCGGGATCGTGTTGCAATAGGAATGGACGAAGCCGTCGTCGTCGGCGAGCCAGGCGACGGCCCATTCGAGCGAGCCGTGGCCGCCCGGCTTGACCACCTTGCCGGTAAAGACTTGATCGGCGACGAGCGTCTTGCCCTGAGTGTCCTGGGCCAAATAGTCCTTCAAGCCGCCGGGGAAATGGAACACCGCCTCGCGCGGCGTCCCGCCCTCGTTGTTCAGGGCGGTGTTGTGCCAGCGGATTTCGACGCCGCCGAAGAGATAGGCCTTGGCGCGCGCCATTTTGAACAGCCGGGCCGGC
>JARLIW010000230.1 GCA_031291515.1 Beijerinckiaceae bacterium
CAGAACTTCTTTCTGTCCGGTGCGCTCGATCCTCGCCACGAGCTTCCGCGCCTCCTCGAACGGCCAGGCTTTGGAGACCTTGGCGGCTTCGAGAAGCGAAACGGGAAGGGTGGCCGGTTGCGCGGCGCTGGTCATGGCATGGTCCGGGAATGGAGAGACGGGTCGGCCCCGACGGAAGATTCCAGGGACGCGGTGGCGCACAGTAATAAAGCGGACGGGGCTCCGTCAAATCGGGGGGTGATCGAGGTTGGCCGCTCGTCGCTCTGTGTCGATTTGTTGATGGACGGGCAACGTGCCGTTCCGCGCATCGCTTGGCCATCGGCGGATCGCGCTTGATTTGAAACAAGCCGCCCAGAGAATGCAGGATAGTTGTGTTAACAAGAGCGTCTATTCAACCCAGATATGCTCGAACTGGGCAATAACATA
Organism: Beijerinckiaceae bacterium; assembly: GCA_031291515.1. Classification (GTDB taxonomy): domain Bacteria; phylum Pseudomonadota; class Alphaproteobacteria; order Rhizobiales; family Beijerinckiaceae; genus RH-AL1. Next base: position 427 of record JARLIW010000230.1, read on the forward strand.
GCATTTTCCCCAGCGCTACCACGCCGGAAATATTAGAAATTTTAAGAACTTGGTCGTAGCATCTTTGCGAGCAGTAAGGGCACTTGGATTTAACGGATGATCTCCCTGTTAGGCCGTCTTTCCATTACCCGCCTTTCCATTGCCCGCCAATTCACGGTTTTGGCCATTTTGGGTTTGGTTTTGACGCTCGCCGGCCTCGGACTCGCGCTTAAGCGGAACTACGATCTGGCCTTTGATGCGAAACGCGCCGAAGTCCGCCATATCTTGGAAAACAGCGGCACGCTGGTTCATCTTTTTGTCGAGAAAGCCCGGAGCGGCGCGATGAGCACCGCCGACGCGCAACGGTTGGCCTTGGAAGCGGTTGCGGCGCAACACTATGATAATGGCAATTACATCTTCGTCCTCAATGGGCAAGGCGTCATGCTTGCCCATCCAGACAAGCAGATCATCGGCACAAACCGAATGAATAGCATCGATTCGTCCGGGATTTTCATGTCCCGCCGGATCGTGGAAACGATCAAGTCCGGGCATCCCGAATTTCAGTATTATCTCCACACGAGGCGGGATGGCGCCGTCCCCGTTCTGAAAATGGCTTACGCGGCTGCGGTCCCGGAATGGGATTGGATCGTCGCGACGGGCATTTACGTCGACGACATCGAAGCCGAAATGATCGGCAGCGTGACCGGGTTCGCCGAAATTTTCATTCCGCTCTGCGGCGGCGCTCTCGTGATTGCTTTGCTCATCCGCAAGTCGATCGCGAACCTGATTGGGTCGCTGACCCATACGATGCAGGCCATGGCCGCGGGCGAGCTCGAGGTGCCGATCGCCGGGACCGCGCGTCGCGACGAAATCGGACGAATGTCGCTGGCCGTCCAAGTCTTCAGGGACAACGCGGTCAAGCTCCGTGAGATGGAAGCGCGCCGCGCCAAGGTCGAAGCGGATCGGCAAATGGTCATGACCTCGATCGGAATGGGTCTCGATCGGCTCGCGCGAGGCGACCTGAATTGCGGCCTGAGCGATACGTTTCCGAGCGAATATGGAAAGCTTTGGGCTGATTTTAATGCGACGGCGGACAGTTTGCGGACCGCGCTGTCGTCCATCGCGCGATCGACGCAGGCCATTGCCATCGGGACCGACGAAATCGCGCTCGCCTCTCAAGATTTGTCGCGACGAAACGAGCAGCAAGCCGTGAGTCTCGACCAAACCGCCACGGAACTGCGTCTGATCACCAAGAATGTGGAGAAGATGGCGGCTGGCGCCAGCGAGGCGTCCCACGCCGTAACGGCGACACGCCATGCCGTGGAAACCTCCGGCTCCATCGTCTTTCACGCGACGGAAGCAATGCGCAATATCAAGGATTCGTCGCATCGGATCGGGCAGATCGTGGCGATGATCGACGACATTGCCTTTCGCACCAATTTGCTGTCGCTGAATGCGGAAATCGAGGCGGCAAGCGCGGGCGAAGCCGGACGCGGCTTCGCCGTGGTGGCTTCGGAGGTGCGCGGCTTGGCGCAACGTTCGAAGGAAGCGGCGGACGAGATCAAGGCCTTGATCTCGTCTTCGACGGAGCAAGTCGAAAGTGGCGTCGACCTGGTCGGCAAAACGGGCGCGGCCTTGAAGGAAGTCATCGGGCAAGCCTCGATCATCGACACGCTTGTTCTCGATATTTCCAAATATGCTCAAGCCCAAGCCGCGAGCCTCGCGGAAATCAATCGCGTCATGAGCCAGATCGACAAAACGACGCAGCAAAACACCGCCATGGCCGAGGAAGCCACGGCCGCGAGCAATTCGCTTGCTTCGGAGGCGGCAAACCTTGCCGGATTGGTTGGTCGTTTCCGCCTCGGCGGGGACGTTCCGGCGCCGGCTCGGTCGAGCTTGGCGGCGTAATAGCGCTTGAGCTGGGCTGCCGGCGAGTCCTTGTCGGACCCGGCGCGGCGGATGCGGACTTCTTCCTTCCGAGCGAATCTGCTCGAAAACCGGAACCGTCCGCTAATTAACTTGGATCGGAATGGTAGCTTTTCCGCGCGGGCCGGGCTATAGGAGCGCCTCTCCGACAATTGAAGAAGGTAACACGGTTTGGCCGGTCTTAAGGAAAAGAGCTTCGCGGAACGCCGCAGCTCGGCAATGGATAAGAAGCAAGAGCAGCTCAAAAATTATCAGGCCAGATTGGCCAGCCCGGAAATGAAGGCGCAAGAAGCCGCGCGCCGGGCGATCGTCGATGCCCGCAATATCCGCAATGCCGAACGTGAGGCGATCCGCGCCAAGGAGCGGGAAGCGGAAGAAGCCGCCCGCGCCGAGCGGGAAATTATACTCGAAGCCGAACGTGAAATCGAACGGCAGAGAGCCGAAGAGATCAAGGCGACGGAAGCTGCCGCCGCGCTAGCGCGCGCGTCCCGCGTCATTGCCGACGAAGTCGCCCGCAAAGCCGCGCGTGACGCGAAATATGCCGCCCGCAAGGCGCGCAAGCTTTAGATTGGGCGTCGCGGACCTCCTCCGCGTGGCGGGGGAGGCGGAGCCTCGATTCCAAGCCGAAGGTTTCAACGCGGAAAATCCGAAGGACCAAAGGCGGTCGATTTGTGATTGTCGCGCGGGCGACTTGGTCATGGATTTTTCGACAGGTCGCGGTGTTTCGGGGGCCGGCGCTCCTGCGACCCTGCTCCGCCGGGACGGATGAGCGGCGGGCGGATAATGTTTGGTCTTATGCCAATGGTAGGGCGTCCGGACCAGATCGAAGAGTCCGAACCAGGCCGCCGCCGCGATCAGCAGTTGATAGGGTACGACGAAGAGCAGGCTGCTCCAGCACCACTGTAATTTGCGGGATCTGATTCCGGCGCAGCCGCACCAGACCGGGGCCAACAGGCCGATCACGAGCACGGAAACCCACAGACTTACGGCGGCGGTATCGAGGCCATCGCGCGGGTCCGGCAAGCCATCGGTCCAAAGACCCACGATCATGGCGAGCGCCACGAAAGGCGACAACAGCGGCCCGGCGACGAGCGACACCGACATGAGCACCAACGCCATGGTTTTCACGAAGCCGAGGTCGTTCAAGGTCCGGCATGGGTGGAGCGCCAGAACGAGAATGGTTTGAATCCATCCTTTCGTCCAACGTCGCCGTTGTTTGAACCAATCCGGAAGCGTCGCCGGAGCCTGTTCCGAGGTTGTCGAGGCGAGCATTTCGATCTTATAGCCCAAGCGCGCCAACCGAAACCCGATGTCGGCGTCCTCCGCGACATTCCAAGCGTCCCAGCCGCCGGCCCGACGCAGGACACGGGTCCGAAAGTGGTTTGACGTCCCACCGAGAGCAAGGGGCAGGCCCGCCTCCGCGACCCCTTTGTTGAAGACATCGAAAAGGGCGGCATATTCAATCGCGAACAGCTTTGCCAGGAGCCCGCCTCGGCCGGAGTCGATGACCAACGAGGCCTGCAGGCAGGCCAACTCTGGCGGAGCGCGATGAAAACGCGCGGCCGCTTTGCGCAGCTGGCCGGGTTCCGGCATGTCCTCGGCATCGTAGACCGTCACCAGTTCCGCCCGCATGAGGGCCAGCGCCATATTGAGCGCGCGCGGTTTCGCGCGCGGGAATCCCTCGGGGGCGATGATGATCTCGAAATGCGGCGGCAGATGCTGCTGTTCCAGGGCGACGCGCGTTGCCGGATCATCCGCCTCGATCAGGATCTTGATCTCCAGTTTTGAGGTGGGGTAATCGAGCGCTTTCAAATGCTTGAGCAATGATGGCACCATCTCGGCCTCGTGGTAGAGCGGGACGATGACGCCATAGAGCGGCAGGCTGCCGGCGGGGATGGCCGTTGGGGCGCGGGTCTCCGAGAGCCCAAGCGCGCAAATCACGAGCCGCCCGGCGATCGCCGCGAAAAACAAGGGCCCCAGGCCGAGCATCGTCCAGCGGGGCGCCGCGACGGCAAGGGCCGCCGCGATGGCGATGACACCCGCGCCTTTCCAGCTTCGCACGGTTTCGACGGCCGGCTTTGCGCAAAGACCGGGGTCGGCGCCCGCAAGGCCATCGCTGGCATCTCGGGCAAATTGCGTCCGCGCGCTCCGGCGCACCAAGGCGGAGAAATGGGCGGGTGTCGTGATGGCAAGAGCGGGAAGCGCAAGGCCATATTGCTTCGCAAGCAACAGAAGTCCGATCTTGTCGCCTCGCGGGGCCATCAGCCAGCCGTCGTGTCTCGCGTCTTTGGCGCGCGGAACCGATTTTCCGGGATCATGGGCGAGCCGTGCATAGCCGCGGCGAACCGCGGCTCCCGGATCGTCGATTCGGTCGAGAAAAGCGCCCGCGCCGATGAAGGGCGTGCCGAGCGTGTCCGCGAGACAGAGGTAATAACGCGCCGCGCTGACGACTTCTTGCGCGATCAGCACCTCGGAGGCAAAGGCGTCGAGGCGCTTTGCTTCCAACTGGGCATGCCGCAGGTGCGTTTCTCCGATGCCGTAGCGGCGCAGAAAGGCGATGTCGAGAGGGAGATTCTGCTGGGCGACGGCATCTGGCGATCGACGACCGTCCCGCAAATCCGTAAAGCCGAGGGCGTTAAATCGCATGACCCCACGCGGGGCAAGAGAAAAGGGACTTTGGCGCGGCGCCGGCTGGCCTCGCCGCGGTTGGGCCAGGGCTCGAGCATAACTTTAGTGCCGGTATTTTGGGGGCAATGTAAATACAAAGCGTCGATATTTTAATTTTCTACTTCAGGTTGCGAAAGTTATTGCGGTCTTTTCCGCCGAATAAGAGTAATAGTTGTATTCTTCAACCTTTATTGTTGTTCAATCCGGTTCCCCGGCGCTGCTGACGGCCCCCACCGGTTGGGGCGCGAGCGAGGGCTGGATGGGGACGGTTCGTCGCTCGGGCCGCCGGAGACCGATGGGACGGTAGAGTTGTTTGGTGGCTTCCACGACCAGGACGCCGGCGCCGGGCAGGGACAGGCGGGCTCCAAGGCGCTCGAAAGCTGGCGCGGACCGAAGGAGCAGCCTTTTTTCGAACGGCGGCAAATAAAGCGCTTCCGCCCAGTGCGTCGGCGAGAACAGGGTTTCCCGCATTAAATTCCGCAATTGGCTGCGCGAAAACGGCTGTCCGTGGCCGAACGGCGTCGTATCGAGCCGCGCCCAAAGGCCCGCGCGGCTTGGGGTGATCGCGATGACACGGCCCCCTGGGGTCAGAATACGCCAGATTTCGGCGAGCAGTTCGCGTGGATGTTCGGCGATTTCGAGGGCATGAACGAGAAGCACGCGGTCGATGCAGCTATTGGGCAAAGGCATGGCGATCGTATCGACCAGGGCCGAGGCGGAGTGACCGCTCGCGGGCCAGTTCACCACGCCCTGCTCGGCGGGCATGAAAGCCAACACCCGCACTGCTTCGGGCCGAAAAATATCGAGATAGGGCGTGGCGTAGCCGACGCCAAGAATCGAATAACCGAAGCAGGACGCGAAACGCTGCCGGATCAAACGCCCGACGAGCCGCCGGGTCACTTCTCCCAGCGGCGAGGCATAAAATGAGCGGAGGTCGACGACATCGAGGGCCATTTTTCCATTTTCGCACGAAAGCGGCCGCGCGGGTACGGGGATTTTTGG
>JARLIW010000231.1 GCA_031291515.1 Beijerinckiaceae bacterium
ACGCTCGACGTGACCGGCGCTGTGGACAACCCCATTCACTGGACCTGGGCGGCGTTTACGGCACAGCCGCAAGACACATTCGTCTCCGACATGCATTGCGTGACGACCTGGTCGCGCTATGACAATCGCTGGGAGGGGCTTGGCACCCGCGCTCTGCTCGAAGCGGTCCACCCCAAGGAGAGCGCGCGCTTCGTGGTGCTGCATTCGAGCGATGGCTATACGACCAACCTGCCGCTCGAGGATTTCGCGGCGGCCGATGCGCTGCTGGCGCATAGTTGGGAGGGCCGGCCGATCTCGCGCGAACATGGCGGCCCGGTGCGCCTGATCGTGCCGCATCTCTACCTCTGGAAAAGCGCGAAATGGCTCAAGGCCATCGAGTTCAAGACGCAAGACGAGCCGGGCTTTTGGGAAGTGCGCGGCTACCACAAACGCGGCGACCCCTGGGCGGAGCAGCGGTATTCCGATGACTGAGCGGACATGACCCGACACGCCCTCTCCATCTGCCAGGCGCTGCTGCGCTGCCCGTCCGTGACGCCCGCCGAGGGCGGCGCGCTCGAAACGCTTCAGCACCTTTTGGAATCGCGTGGTTTCACCGCCCATCGCGTGACCTTTTCGGAGCCCGGCACGCCCGACATCGACAATCTCTACGCCCGGATCGGGACCGGCGCGCCCTACCTCCTGTTTGCCGGCCATACCGATGTCGTGCCGCCCGGCGCGGCGAGCGCGTGGACGCATGATCCGTTTGGCGGCGACGTCGCCAATGGCATGATCTGGGGGCGCGGCGCGGCGGATATGAAGGGCGGCATCGCGGCCTTCGCCGCCGCCGCGCTCGGGTTTTTGGCGGACCACGGGACGCCGAACGGCTCGATCGGCTTTCTCATCACCGGCGACGAGGAAGGCCCCGCCGTCAATGGCACGGTCAAGCTGTTGGAGTGGGCCGCCGCGCGCGGCGAGCGCTTCGATCATTGCATCGTGGGGGAGCCAACCAGCCGCGAGAGCCTCGGCGATACGATCAAGAACGGGCGGCGCGGCTCGCTCAACGCGCGGCTCACGGTGCAGGGGCGCCAAGGCCATGTCGCCTATCCCGCCAAGGCGGAAAATCCGATCCCTACCCTGCTCGCTCTGTTGCAAGCCCTGCTCGCGCCGCCGCTCGATCGCGGCACCGCGCATTTCGACCCGTCCAATCTCGAAGTCACGAGCGTCGATACCGGCAATCCCGCCGCCAATGTCATTCCGGCCGAAGTCACGGCGGCGTTCAACATCCGTTTCAACGATCTCTGGACCGCGGAAACGCTTGCGAAGGAATTGCGCGCGCGGGCCGCGGCGGTGGCGAGCGGCGCGCGCTACAAATTCGAGTTCCTGCCCTGCAACGCGCCGGCCTTTTTGACCGCGCCCTCGCCGTTCACCGATCTCGCCGCGAAAGCCATCGCGGCGGAAACCGGTTTGCAGCCCAAGCTTTCGACGACGGGCGGAACCTCCGACGCGCGTTTCATCCAACGCTACTGCCCCGTGATCGAACTCGGCCTCGTCGGCGACACGATGCATATGGTCGACGAACGCGTGCCGGTCGCGGATCTCGAGCAATTGACGCGGGTCTACCGGCGGATCTTGGACGCTTATTTTCTCAACGGGTGAGCGCGCCCTCGAGGGCGCTCGAAAACACCGGCAATCCCGCGACGATCTCGAACGACCGCCGCCGCGCGGCTTGATCGTAAATCTGCGCGGTCACCATCAGTTCGTCCGCGCCAGTCTCCTTCAGCAATTCGGCGATCCCGTTTTCGACCGTCTCGCGCGATCCCACGATCGCATAGCGCAGCGCATGATCGACGCCGGCGCGCTGCGACGGCGGGGCGAAATCCTCGATGTCGTCGATGGGCGGCTGCAACAGGCCCGGTGTGCCCCGGCGCAGACTGATGAAGGCCTGCTGAAGCGACGTGAAGAGATGGCGCGCCTCGGCATCGGTTTCCGCCGCGACGATCGTGACACAAACCATCGCATAGGGTTTGCTCAACTGAGCCGATGGTTTGAAATTCGACCGGTAGACCGCAAGCGCGTCGCCGAGATCGTCGGGCGCGAAATGCGCCGCGAAGGCGAAGGGAAGGCCAAGCGCCGCGGCAAGCGTGGCCGAAAACGTGCTCGATCCCAAAAGCCACAGCGGCACATGCGATCCGGCCCCCGGCACGGCGCGGATCACCTGGCCGGGATCGGCCTCGTCGAGCAAAAATCGCAGCTCCTGGACATCGCGCGGAAAATTGTCCGCGCTCTCGGCGCTTCGCCGCAACGCGCGCTGCGTCCGTTGGTCGCTGCCCGGCGCGCGGCCCAGACCGAGATCGATCCGTCCCGGATACAACGCGTCCAGCGTCCCGAACTGCTCCGCGATGACGAGCGGCGAATGATTGGGGAGCATGACGCCGCCGGAGCCGACGCGGATCGTCGACGTCGCGCCGGCGATAGAGCCGATGACCACGGCCGTCGCCGCGCTCGCGATGCCGGGCATGCCGTGGTGTTCCGCGAGCCAGAAGCGCGTATAGCCGAGCTGTTCCACATGGCGCGCCAAAGCCGCGCTATGGTGCAACGCCTCGCGCGGCGTCTCGCCCTCCAGCACGGGCGCGAGATCGAGAACGGAAAACGGGATCGCCGAGGATTGGTTTGACATGCGCTTGAGATAGGGAGCCCACGGTCATTTGTCACCGGGTTGGGAGCCAGGCGCTTCGCTACAGTCGGCTTTCCTCGACTGGGAACGTGTCGAGAATCGTTACCCCTCGGCGAAAAAAGCATTCATCCCATCGACGTCGGACAGGAACGTTTCGATCGCGGCAATCTTCCCGCCGTCAATCCGCAGCACCGTGGCGAGATATTCGTCGAGTTTGACGCCATCGCGTTCCGCCGTGTTGTGCAGATGCAGGGCGACGTCGGTTCGACTCGACAGAATGTGAAGAAGTTCGAACTTGAGCCCATAGCCCGCGATTTTGCGTGCTCGTTCCACGACCGCATCGGCCCCCTGCGCGGGTCCCGAAATGGCGTTGCTGCCGGGCAAGGACCATTCCGCCTGATCGGCGAGGAACGAGCGGATAGCGGCCCAGTCCCGCGCCACGAGCGCGGCATGAAACTGGCGAGCCAGGGCGATTTTCGATGCGTGATCCATGATGCTTGGTGTCCCCTGAAATTGACCACGGCAATTGATGCGCGTCTCCTAGCACATCGGTATCGGAACGAGTCTTCCCATCACAAAGCCGGCGCGCCAAACTCCCCCTCGTAATCCACCCCCACAAGATACAGCCCATCGGCGGGGGCGACCATGCCGCAGCGCGCGCGGTCCTTGGCGTCGAGCGCGTCGCGCAGGTCTTGCGGGGTCCAGCGGCCCGACCCGACATGTTCGAGCGAGCCGACCATCGAGCGAACCTGACGGTGCAGAAACGAGCGCGCCGCCGCGCGGATCACAATGGTCTCGCCGTCGCGGACGACGTCGAGCTGCTCCAAGGTGCGGATCGGGCTTTCGGCCTGGCATTCGCTGTCGCGGAAGGTCGAGAAATCGTGCATGCCCAGCAGCAACGCCGCGCCCGCCTGCATCGCATGGGCATCGAGCTTGCGCTTGATCAGCCACTCGCGTCCCGCCGTCAGCGTCAACGGCGCGCGGCGGTTGCGCAGACGGTAGATGTAATGCCGCCGCACGGCCGAAAAGCGCGCGTCGAACGTCTCGGAGACCTGCTCCGCCGACAGAACCGCGACGGGCCGTGGCTTCATATGCGCATTGAGCGCATCGCGCAGCACGTCGGTCCGCCACGCGCGGGCGAGGTCGACATGGGCGACCTGCCCGCTCGCATGGACGCCGGCATCGGTGCGTCCGGCGCCGCGAATGGTGACCGTTTCGCCCGACAGCGCGAAAATCGCGCTTTCGACGACTTCTTGCACGGCGAGGCCATTGGTCTGGCGCTGCCAGCCGACAAAGGGCGTGCCGTCATATTCGAGGATGAGTTTGAAACGGGGCATTAGCGCGACGTCATGCCAAAACCAGCCCGGCCGCGAGCGGCGTGCCGCGTAAAAACGCGGAGGCCTCCATCGGCGCCTTGCCCGCGCGCTGAATTTGCACGAGCCGCACCGCCCCATCCCCGCAGGCGACGCTCAAGGCATCGTCGAGCAAGGTGCCCGGCGCGCCGTGGCCCGGCCCCAACTGGGAGCGCAGCACTTTCACGCGCTCCGGCCCGCGCCCGAAATCATGCTCGAAATAAGCGCCGGGAAACGGCGACAGGCCGCGGATTTTGTCATGCACCGCTTGCGCCGGCGCGCTCCAATCGATCCGCGCCTCGGCCTTGTCGATCTTTTGGGCGTAAAGCACGCCCTCTTCGGCTTGCGGCGTGAAGCTCAACGCGCCCGCCTCGATTTTCCGTACGGCCTCGACCATCAATCGCGCGCCGATCGCGGCGAGCTGGTCGTGCATATCGCCCGCCGTCGCGTCGCGCGGGATCGCGACCCGCTCGACCAGCGCGGTCGGGCCGGTATCGAGGCCCTCCTCCATCCGCATGATCGCGGCGGCCGTCTCGGCGTCGCCGGCCATGATCGGCCGCTGAATCGGCGCCGCGCCGCGCCAGCGCGGCAGCAGGGAGGGATGCAGATTGAGGAAGCCCAACGGCGCGGCGGCGAGGATGGCCGGCGGCAACAGCAGGCCGTAGCCCACGACGACGCCAAGCCGCGCGCCGAAGCCCGCGAACTCGGCCACGGCCTCGGACCCGCGCAGCGACTTCGGCGTCACCACCGGCAGCCCCTTGCCGCGCGCGAAAACCTCGACCGGCGACGGCGTGAGATCGAGACCGCGCCGTCCCGCCGGCTTCGGCGCTCTTGTATAGACGGCGGCGATGTCGAACCCCGCCTCCACGAGAGCCGCGAGCGTGGGCACGGCAAACTCCGGCGTGCCCATGAAGATGAGGCGCATCGTCACGTCATGGCCGCGAGGACGGCCGACTGTCCTCGTAATCCCTCGACTTGGCGGCTTTTTCGAACTTTCGCATCACCCGCGCGCGCTTGAGCCGCGAGATATGATCGATGAACAGCACGCCATTGAGATGATCGATCTCATGCTGCAGGCAGGTCGCGAGAATCCCGTCGGCTTCGATCTCCTTCGCCGCGCCCGCGAGATCGAGATAGGCGACCCGGATCACCGCCGGCCGCTCGACCGCCTCGTAATATTCGGGGATCGAGAGGCAGCCTTCCTCGTAGGTCGAAAGTTCCTCCGACGCCCAGGTGATGACCGGATTGATGAAGGCCATCGGCTCGGCCTTGGCCTCCTCGTCGCGCCTCTTGGCGACATCGAGCACCACGACGCGCTTCAACACGCCGACCTGCGGCGCGGCCAGCCCGATGCCGGGCGCGAGATACATGGTCTCGAACATATCCTCGACCAGCGTGCCAATCTCCTTGTCGATGGAGGGCACGGGATCGGCAACCTGACGGAGCCTGGTATCGGGAATGATGAGGATCGGACGCGGGGACATGGCAAAGTTTCACGGTGAGCAAGAGCAAGGAGATAAGCGCCGAGGGGCGCGACGTCAATTTGTGGCGCGATGAAGCGGTTGCAAGAATGACAATTCGCATTTGTCTTTCATAACTAGGCCAATATGAAATATAAATGTAAAAAAGCGATCAGGAGTGCACCATGGCGGGCGCGGTTTCTCACATTATCGACACGCTGCGAGAGCGCGGGGGGTTGAAGGGGGTCGATGTCGCGAATATCGCCGATGTCTCGCCCGCGACCGTCTCGCGCTGGACCTCGGGCACGGCTCTGCCACATCCCAAGACGCAGCTCATCATTTCCGATCTCCGCTATGTCGTCGACCGCCTTTCGGAATTTTACACCGCCGACGAAACGCGCGTTTGGCTTTATTCCAAGCACCG
>JARLIW010000232.1 GCA_031291515.1 Beijerinckiaceae bacterium
CAACGCGGCGATATCTCCGGTCTGTGAGGGATGGTCCATGCTTGAAACGGCAATTGTTGGCGGGGGGCTTTGTGGTCTCGCGCTCGCGCGCGGCCTGCGAGCGCGGGGACTGCCCTTTACCCTCTTCGAGGCACGCGGCAGACTTGGAGGACGGATCTTTTCGGTGCCAATAGCCCAGGGTCGGACGCATGCCGACCTCGGCCCGGCGTGGTTTTGGCCCGGCACGCAGCCGCTCGTCGCGCGCCTGATATCGGATCTTGGTCTCGAGTCCTTTGCGCAGCACGACGAGGGCAACGTCCTTTATCTCCGCGATCCCGATAAGAAGCCCGACGTGGCGATGGATGAATCCGTCCACGCCGGCGCGCGCCGGATCGACGGCGGCATGGGCCGCCTCGTCGCGGCGCTTGCCGCGGGTCTCGACGACGCCAGCGCGCGGCTCGAGCACGAACTCGTAGCCGTTCGCGATAACGGAGACCATGTCGTTCTCGAATTTCGATCAGGCGGCGGCATTGTCACGGTTCCCGCCCGCCAAGCTGTTCTCGCGATCCCACCTCGGCTCCTGGAGGAACATGTCCGCTTCGACCCGCCTCTCGCGCCCGCGCTCGCGGCCGCGATGCGCGACACGCAAACCTGGATGGCGGATGCCGCCAAGGTCGTCGTCGCCTACGACAACGCCGTTTGGCGCGACGCGGGCCAGTCTGGCAATGCTTTTGTGACGCACGAACAGGCGGTCTTGGGCGAAATCTACGACGCCTGCGGACCGGGGCCAAGTCAGGCCGCGTTGGGGGGCTTCCTCGCTCTATCGCCGGATCAACGCACCGACTTTGCCATCGGTCTTTCGCTTTTGATCGAAAGCCAGATGGTTCAGGTCTTTGGAACCGCCGTGTCGGAGGGTGAGCAACATTATCAGGATTGGAGCCGGGAACGGTTCACGTGCGCGCGGCTGGATCGAGTCCAGCCGCGCAGCGATCAGAGCGGGTTCGGACACTCGTTGTTGCGTGGCGTCATCTGGGAAGGCAAGCTGCACTTGGGCGGCTCGGAGACCGCCTCCAATGGCGCCGGATACCTCGAGGGCGCGGTCGGCGCCGCCAAGCGCCTGGAACAGAACCTCGCGCAAGGACAGCCGAGCACGCAAACCACCGGAAGTGCCCTGCAAGGCCCGGAAAACCCCAACGCCGCGAGTCTCGCGGCCTTCGGGACCTGGGTGGAAGACCAGCGACAGCCCGCATTCGAGAGCTACCGGCAACGCCTTCATCGCGGCCTGTCGTCGAACCAGCGCGATCAATTGACGCAGCGCGCTGTCCTCGGCGCGATCGAGGAAGTCTATGGCAATGCGCTCACGACCCTCGACACGCTTTCGTTCGACACGACGACGGTAACCGTCGAGCGCGGCCGTTGCGCCCTGATGCCCGATGTTCAAGCCCCATTTGGGACATTCATGAAAGAGCTCATGGAAGACGTCGTGGCTTTCAACCGCACCTCCTGCGCGCTTTCGAACTTTCCGGAAGAGCATCGCCTTTCGTCCGAATACGAACATGTGATCTTGCGCGACATCGCCGCCGCGTGGCGCGAGTTCTCGCTCAATGCCAATAGCCTGCTGCTCGCCAAGGCAAGTTCGGCGGCAATCCGTTGAGTCAGCATTGACGGCAGTCGAAACCGAAGAGGACAAAATGGAAAACGACGTTGCCTATGCGATTTGCGCGATGCACGATATTCCGAGCCAAAAGGCGCGGGGCTTTCATCTCCTACGCGTCGGCGAGAACGGCGTGGTCCGGCCCTGGCCCATTATTGTCGTGCGCTGGGGCCGCCAAGTGTTCGGCTATGTCAACAGATGCCCCCATGACGGCGTCACGCTCGACTGGGAAAGGAACCAATTCCTCGACCCCAACGGGGTCCGGCTCATGTGCGGCAAGCATGGCGCCCTTTTCGAATTGGGCACGGGCTATTGCGTCGATGGTCCCTGCAAGGGACGCGAACTGGAACCGGTCGCGCTCAGCGTCATCGACGGCGATATTTGCGTGACGGGTGTCGAACTCGCCGAGGATGAGGAAACCGAGTCCGATGATTAGGGGAGCGATACGCTCCCCTAATCTTTGACGACGCGCCAAATCATGTCGAGCCGAAACGCAAGCGAATATGCGGCGATATTTTCAACGGCCTCCCGCCAAATAATTCAGACCGGGCGGTTTTCGTTGCGGTTCTTGACGGGCTCCATCCGTTCGAGCCCCTGTTCGTACGAGATCGTCTCGTAAGTCTCGTTGAACGCGAGCGCCGCGTCGAGCACGTAATCGAGCTTGCCCGCCGTATTCAATTTCTTGATGTCGTTTTTGTCGACACTCAGCAGGTCGCACATTTCTTTCCAAACCGTCGATTCGTCGCACGGCAAAACGAAAAACGGAATGCCGTCCAGGGTAATCTGATATTTGGCGAGAAGATCGATGTTGTTGCAAAAGACGAAATATTTTCCCGTTGGGCTGAGAAGGCCGTCGAGGACATCGCGCAGAGGTTTGAGATAAGCAAAAGAATGGAGGTAGCCAACGAGAATCGGAATGGTGGGCTCGCCCTCGTTCACGACCGTGAGCACCGCTTCCATCGAATATTCCGGCGGCCTTTTTTCGTCCGCGAGCTGGGTTTGGAACTTGAGCGCGATGTCGCCACGGAAGCCAAACCGGCCCGGCTTTGTCGTCTCGGCCTTTAAAACCGCGTTGAGGAGGCGGCCCTCCTGGTCCAGCCGGCTTAGGGCGGTCTTCTCAATCGTCGTCATCAGAACCCTCTCGATACCACAGTTTGGTGTTCACGCACCTGCGCGGAGTCACGCAATGCAAAGGGTCTGCCGTTTGTCGAACCGGGTGGCGCGAACCATGCAACATTGTGCCCAATCGAATTTCCATGGAATCGAGAAGGCTCATGACAAATCTCACGATCGAGCGCCCCTATATTGAATCGATGGTCTCGGCCTTCCCCGAGCTCGCGCCGCTGACGGAGCAGCTCCGGTTCGGCGATAGAGCCGAAATTTCAATCCGAAGTCTCTCGAACGATGCGCTCGAAATGCTGGAGGCTCTGTACCGGAATGCCGGGCCTTCGATGCAGAGCCGGCATGCGCAATTGGCCGCTCTGCGGTCCGCGATCTCCCATGACGCCGCGCGATTCACGTCGGACGATCTCGAATCCGCCCTGCCCGCGATCACCCGCTATCTCGTCGCCGGCGGCATCCGTGGGTGGTTGTTCACATCCAATGTCGCAAACCATCCATTGCCTTATGTCGTGACGCGTATCGATTATACGGCCCCCTCGAACGAAGAATCCGGCCGGCTTTTTCTCGAACTCAAGGCCAATGCGAAAGGGACGATCACCGGGATGACGGTTCGTATCTCCGGCGGCGACATCGCGGGGCGCACCGTGCCCGAAATATTCGCGGCCAAGGGACTTCTCAAGGAGACGCGGCAACTCATCGACGCTTATGACGAAACAACGGAACGTTATTTCGATTGGCGGTCCCAATACGGCGCGCAATTCTCGGGACGGGGCACCGGCTTCTACACCGACGATCCGAACGCGTCGCACCGGGATACGGATTGGTCGCGGAAAGATGTGATCGTGCTTTCATCGGATGGAGGACCCGCCCGCCTCGTCAACGACGAGAGCATTCTGACTGGCCGCTCGACGGTGCTCGACGTCACCGGCGATATTCTCGGACCGTTCCTGCGCAAGGCCGCGAAAAGCAATCTCTACAGCGCCGAGGACGAGGTCGAAGCCTCGAAAGCCGCGATCCCAAAAGGGCTCTTCAGCCGCATCCCCGTCCATCCCTATATCCTCATGTTCCACCTCGACCGGCATCATTACATGTGGGTTCATGTCGCCGACATGGAGCCCTACGCTTATCAGCCCGGGCTCAAACATAAGCTCATCCTTCCGGAAGAGCAGACCGATCTCATCGACATCCTGACGGCCGAAATGGACGTCTTGATGGACGATGTCGTGGCGGGGAAGTCGGGCGGTACCACGGTTCTATGCGCGGGACCGCCCGGCGTCGGCAAGACATTGACCGCCGAGGTCTATGCCGAAATCATTCGGCGACCGCTTTACCGCGTGCATTCCGGTCAGCTCGGCTTGAACGTCGCCGCGATGGAAATTGCCTTGAAGGACGCGTTGACGCGCGCGCAGCGCTGGGGCGCCGTGATGCTGATCGACGAAGCCGACGTCTACATCAAGCGGCGTGATGACAATATCGCGATGAACGCGGTCGTGGGCGTGTTCCTGCGCGTCCTGGAATATTTCAACGGCCTGCTGTTTCTCACGACAAACCGGGTCGACGACATCGACGAGGCGATCGTTTCGCGTTGTATCGCCTTGGTCAAGTTTTCGGCTCCCGATGATGCCGCGAGACGCCGGATTTGGGCCGTGATGACCGCGCAATTCGCGGTCGAAGCGAACGATTCCTTGCTCGAGTCCTTGGTCGACACGTTCCCGGCGGCAAGCGGCCGGGACATTAAAGGATTGACCAAGCTCGTCGCCAAATATTGCAGCCACAAAAAGATCGCGCCATCGCTCGATGTGTTCAAGCGCTGCGCGGTTTTCCGCGCGATCGATCTGAAA
>JARLIW010000233.1 GCA_031291515.1 Beijerinckiaceae bacterium
CATTTGTTTTCCGACCTGCGCCGGGTCGTGCTCGACGAACTCCATGCGATCACGGCCTCGAAGCGCGGCGATCTTCTCGCGCTCGATCTCGCGCGGCTGCGCACGATCGCGCCGATGATGCGCGCGACGGGGCTTTCGGCCACGGTGCGCGACCCGCAAGAGCTGCGCCGTTGGCTCGTGGCGCAAGCGCCGCGCGGCAGCATGGCGGCGCTGATCGTCGCGCCGCCGGGCGCCGCGGCCGATCTCACGATTTTCGACACGGAGGAACATCTGCCCTGGGCCGGCCATTCCGCGCGCCATGCGCTGGCCGGTATTTACGAGGCGATCAAGGCCGCGCGGATGACCCTCGTCTTCGTCAATACGCGCGCGCAGGCGGAATTCGTGTTTCAGCAACTCTGGAGCCTCAACGAGGACAACCTGCCGATCGCCCTCCACCACGGCTCGCTCGATGCCTCGCAACGCCGCCGCGTCGAAGAGGCGATGGCGGCGGGAAAGCTGAAAGCCGTGGTGTGCACCTCGACGCTCGATCTTGGCATCGATTGGGGCGATGTCGATCTCGTCGTCAATGTCGGCGCGCCGAAGGGATCGAGCCGCTTGATGCAACGGATCGGCCGCGCCAACCATCGGCTCGACGAGCCCTCGCGCGCCATTCTCGTGCCCGCCAATCGCTTCGAGGTGCTCGAATGCCGCGCGGCGGTGGATGCCGCTCTGCTTGGCGAGCAGGATACGGCGGTGGCCCGCGCGGGCGCGCTCGACGTTTTGTGCCAGCATATTTTGGGCATGGCCTGCGCCGGACCGTTCGAGGCGGATGCGCTTTACGCCGAGGTGATCGGCGCCGAGCCCTATGCCGGGCTCGCGCGCGAGACTTTCGATCGCGCGCTCGCCTTCGCCGCCCATGGCGGATATGCGCTCGCGGGCTACGAGCGGTTCGCGAAGATCAAGCAGACCCCCGACGGCGCTTGGCGCATCGCCAATGGTCGTGTCGCCCAAGCCTATCGCATGAATGCCGGCACGATCGTCGAGGCCGCCTCGCTCAAGGTGCGGCTGGTGAAAGGGCCTTCTGATATCGCGCGCAGCTATACCGGCCCGCTGCGGCGCGGCGGCCGGGTGCTCGGCGAAATCGAGGAAGGCTTTTTGGAAACGCTCGCGCCGCGCGACACGTTTTTGTTCGGCGGCGAAATTTTGGCGCTGCAAGCGATTGTCGAAAACGAGGCCTTGGTGTCGCGCGCGGCCTCCGACGCGCCGAAAGTGCCGAGCTATGCCGGCGGCAAATTTCCGCTTTCGACCTATCTCGCCCAGCGCGTCCGCGCCTTGCTCGCCGATCCCGCGCAATGGCACCGGCTGCCGCTCCAAGTCGCGGAATGGTTGGCGCACCAACAAGACCGCTCGGCACTGCCGCCGCCCGGCGATCTGCTGGTGGAGACGTTTCCGCGCGGCGGCAAATATTATCTCGTCTGCTATCCCTTCGAAGGCCGCTTGGCGCATCAGACGCTCGGCATGCTGCTGACGCGGAGGTTGGAGCGCGCTAGGCAGAAGCCGCTCGGATTTGTCGCGAGCGACTATGCCTTGGGCATCTGGGGCGCGAGCGACATGGGGTCGGCGATCGCCAACGGAGGCCTCGCGCTCGAGGATCTGTTCGCGCAAGACATGCTCGGCGACGATCTAGAGAGCTGGCTGCGGGAATCGGCGATGATGAAGCGCACCTTTCGCCAATGCGCCGTGATTTCGGGCCTGATCGAGCGCAATTTCATCGGCAAGGAAAAGAACGCGCGGCAGGTCACGGTCTCGACCGATCTGATCTACGACGTGTTGCGCCGTCACGAGCCCGGCCATATTCTGCTGCAAGCGGCGCGCGCCGACGCCGCGACCGGCCTGCTCGACCTCGACCGCCTCGCCGCGATGCTCTCGCGAATCAAGGGCCGGATCCTGTATAAGGACCTCGATCGGATCTCGCCGCTCGCCGTGCCGATCATGCTCGACATCGGCCGCGAGCCCGTCCATGGCGAGGGCCGCGAGGGGATTTTGGCGGAGGCGGAAGCGGAGATGATCAGGGAGGCCGGGGCATGAGCGCGACGAGGGCCGGCGCCACGCCCGTCATGGCCGGGCTTGTCCCGGCCATCCACGCGGGGACGTTGCTATTGCGCTGCTGGAGAAGGCCGCGATGTCGCGGCGTGGATAGCCGGCGCCAGTTCGGTCATGACGACTTGCAGACGTCATCATGACTGCTCACGCCCTCGGTTACCAGCCCTTGCGCGAAAAGCTCATCGTCCTTCGCGGCCAGACCTTTGTCGCCGATGTCTCCGGCGCGCTCTATTGGCCGGACGAGCGGATGCTCGTGGTGGCCGATCTCCATCTCGAAAAAGGCTCGGCCTATGCGGCGCGGCGGGTGTTTCTGCCGCCTTACGATACGACCGCGACGCTCGCGGCGCTCGGCGCGGTCGTCGCGCGGTTCAGGCCCAAGCGCGTCGTGGCGCTCGGCGACAGTTTTCACGATTGTCTCGGCGCGGGGCGCATGCCGGCCCATGACGCGCTGGCGCTTCGCGCGCTTCAGGCCGGGCGCGATTGGCTCTGGATCGCGGGCAACCACGATCCCATCGTGGCGGGCCTGGAAGGCGACCATGCCGAGGATTTGACGCTCGGCCCGATCCACCTTCGCCACGAGCCGCGCGCGGGTGTTTTAGAGGACGCGAGCAGGGGCGAAATCGCGGGCCATCTGCATCCCGCGGCCCGCGTCGCGAGCCGTTCCGGCGTGCTGCGCCGCCGCTGTTTTGTGTCGGATGGCAAACGGTTGATCCTGCCCGCCTTCGGCGCCTTTACCGGCGGCCTCAATATTCACGACATCGCCTTCGCCGCGCTCTTTAAGCCGCAAGAGGTCCAAGCCCACATGCTCGGCCGCGACGCCGTCTTTACCGTCGCGCGCCGACAATGTTTGGCGGAGGCGGCGGGACTGGGACGATAGGGTCTTTGACCGATCGCCGTCTTTCTGGCAGGGCGCGCCCGTTTGGTGTCGATCAATCCGGCGGCATGAGCAGTTTGTGCTTTTGCGTCGCCGCGGCTTTTTTTTGGGCTTCCGTGCTGGCGAAGAATTCGTCAAGCCGCGCTTTCATGCCGGGCGGTGCGTCGGGGCGCTCGAAAACCGCCCGGAACAAAGGTTCGACGTCCTTGTCGCCAAAATGTTGGGAAAACACGTCCGTGAAATTGACGCCGGGGTCGATGGCGAGGTCCAATTCGGCCTGTGTCACGAGGCCACGCCGGTTGAGTGCGATGAGGTCCCGCATGAAACGGATATAATCGGCTATCGCCAATTCGTGCATGGAGAGAATGGCAATCTGCCGTTGCTGGCGGATTTGGCCGCCCTTGGCGAGGAATTCGAGACAATCGTCGAGGTTTTTCACGCCTTCGTTCGAGAGATCGTCGAATGGTTTGAAGCCAAGCAAGGTATAATCCGCCACCACACGATGTTCGGCCGCGTCGATAGCGGCGATTTTACCGGCATACGTGGCGGGGTAACCGGCAATTCGGGAATTTTCGGTCGGTAGGGCGAGCCATCTCACATGTTCGTCACAACATTCCCGGTTATATTGAATCGCGTCGTCCAAGGCTTTTCCCGACAGCATGTCGTCGATATGCGTTTTATAATCCGCGTTTGTACCGGGGAGAGACTTGATCGATTCGAGGAGTTCGCGAACGGTTTTGTCCTGATAGTTTATGAGAAGAGTTTTGTCGCAATCATAGGGTGGCGAAGCAATAAGTTGGAGTTGCCGCGCTTCTATCAAGCCTCCCTGGACGAGACTGATGGCGCCTCGCGCGAACCGAACAAAATCCGCCAAATCCAAATTATCCATGGTGACAATGGCAAAGTCCTTGTCCTCGCCATCGTGGCTTGGGTCGGCAAGATAGCGAAGACAATCGTCGATATTCGGGCGCGCTTCCGCCGATAGAATCTTGTAGCTATGAGCTGATGGAATCGCTTCCAGATCCATGAGGCCGCGCAGTTCATCGTGAAGGACACTTATCTTTTCCGCAAACGTCATTTTCTCCCAACCATTCGGGGCGGCCGCGAGAGATGAGACGGGCCCGAACAGGCTGAGGCCGGCGGCAACGAGAATGGCCGCCAGCAAACGAGCAAAACCAAAGTGTATCACTGGGTCCATCTCAGGTCACCGCCGCGCCGCGCAGGTATCATTCGGGTGGGGTCAGAAGCTTTGTTTTTGGCGCCGACGCAATAAGGGCATCGATGTTCTTGCCCGACAGGAACTCGTCCAGCGCTTTTTGGTCACCAGGTGGGGCGCCGGGACGCGCGTAATACGCCCTGAACAAATCTTGCACGGACTTATCGTGGAAATTCACGAAGAGCACGTCCGAAAAATTGAGGCCAGGGCTAAGGGCA
>JARLIW010000234.1 GCA_031291515.1 Beijerinckiaceae bacterium
TCGAAAGGAATCTCCCGCGCCCCACCCTCCTCCAATGTCGTCAATACGATGTCGAGATCTCGTGCGCCGCCCAACGTTTTAAATATCCGCTTGGTCTCGGCTTTGAGAATCGTGTGCTCTTCCTTCGACAACAGGTCTTCCCAGAACGAGATCAGCGACAAAAATCGTCGAACGGCGACGCGCAATTGATGCAGCGCCTCGGGCTCGCGCTCCGCGACAAAAATGCCTTGGTTCACCGCGAAATGATGAAGACAGGACGAAGAGATAGCCTGAAAAGCGGAAACAACCGTCATGTTTCGATTCAGGTTGACGGGACGGCCTTTTTCCGGGCCCGGGATCTTGCCGTCGGCCATGCGATATCCGCGCTCGGCTTTACTATTGGGCTCGAGACGCAGAGGCACGGCCTTCGCGAGTTGCCGCGCGACGCCAAAGATTGCCGTCGCATCGCCGCGAAGATGCTCGACTTCGAGTTCATGGATAGGCTGGTTATCGGCGCCCACCCGAATAACCCCCTCGTCGAGGCTCACGCTGACCTCGCCGCCCTTCCATCGGACCGGCCAGACCGTCCTTCGCACGTCGATGCGCATGACGGGTTGTAAAGGGCCTTTAAGCTGCTTGCGAAGCGGCAGGGGACAGTGACGGCGGACAAAGTCGAGATCGATTTCCTGGACGTCGCGTTCAGTCTCATATTCCCTTCGAACAGACAGACCTCCCGAAGGGGGAGCCGACCATTTCAATGTTTGAATGATATGATCGCCCGATTCACGCAAACGTAGTGACATTCCGGCCTGCTCGAGAGCCCTGCCTGGCGTGTCGAAATATGTCGAAACGAGTGGCTGCTCGCTACGCTTGGCAGCCATCAGCAGCGGGTGGTTTTCGATCTTTTCGACGTCTCGCGGCGCGACCGTAAATTTCAGCTCGCGCTCAAAATTGCCGGTATCGCCGCGTCGCTGAAAAATCATCCGCATTATCCCTTGGAATGACATGACGTCGACGGCATGGTCATCGATTTGGATCACGCCCGCAAGCGGAAGGTGAGCAATTTCGAGGATTTGGCTCGACTACGACAATCCGCGGCTGCCAACGCGCGATGATCGGTGGCGACCGAACCTTCGCCCTGTTCATCCGTGAGTCGATCCGCCATCACAAGACAAGAAGGAACCGCGCCGGACTCGGAGATGGAGGGTGATTTCTCACAATCCGAAGGGATAGATGTCCGGCGCGCCTTCGGCCGCGGCGCCCGCGAGCGGATGGACGGCGGAGGTCTCCTCGAACCAAACCAAGGCGTCGAATTGCCTGGACAAATGCGCATCGAAATAATGGCTCGAGCGTTCGCTCTCCGGCCGGTAGATCACGCCAATCGCGCGCTCCAGCCGGCGTATCGACAAATCCGCGGCCAGCTCGGGATCGGCACGCCAGTTCGTGAGCGAACGTTCATGGCCGGCATCCCGGAAAACGCGTTCCCAGCTGTCCGCGCGCGAAGGAAGCACAGCCTTGATTTTTGGCGGGCTTCCCCATTCGTCAGCGGCCATGACGAGCCCCCGGTCGGTGGAGAATCCAATCAGCGCGGCCTGATCGCGAAACCGAGTCCGGCAGAGCTGACCGATATTGTATTCGCCGCTTTCGCCCATCCCCGTGGCCGCCGCGTCGCCAATGTGAGAATTATGCGCCCAGACGACGGCTTTCGCATCCGGTCCACGCTGTTCGATGACGCGCAGCAGCGTCTCGAACATGTGACTATCGCGCAGGTTCCAGCTTTCCTTCGCCCCGCGATACATCGCCCGGTAATAGCTCTCCGCCGCGCAGACGATACGCGCATTCTGTTCGGCGTCGAAGAATTTCTCGCCGTCGTTGGCGATATAAGCCAGACGCTTCTCGAACAGCGCGACCAATTGTTCGACGGCGGCGTCTTCGCAGGTGCGTCCTGTCGCCAAGGCGTGCGCTCCATAGAGCTGCGGAGCGTCTAAATAGGGCGTCAGACACGAATATCGCCGCCGTGCCGCGGCCGCCTCTTCCGGATCCACCCGGTCGAGATAGGCCACCACCTCGTCACGCGAACGATGGAGGCTATAGACGTCAAGGCCGCGAATCTCCAATCGGTCATCATGGGGACGGGCTTCGTTCCACCGCCGCATCGTCTTCAGAAAGTGAGCGAATTCCGCGTTGCGCCACATCCAGCGCGGAAAGTTGATGAATGCGTCGCGCTCTCCCCAAACGCCATGCTGGCGGATGAAACGATCGAGCTCGGCGGCGTCTGGCCAATCGGCTTCAATGGCGAGAATACGAAAGCCATGGCGTTCCACGAGACGACGGGTAATCGCCGCGCGCGCTTGATAGAACTCGGCCGTTCCATGCGTCGCCTCCCCGAGCAAGACCACTTTGGCGCCCGCGAAGACATCAAAATGGGCGGCAAAGGCATCGGGCGAATGCAAATCCGGCAAAGGCTGCGATTTGGCGCGTAGCCGCTCCGACAGTTCGCTGGTTGCGGACGGTATCAAATATGCCATGACCGATTCCTCGCTTCAGTCTGCCGCCGGACCAGACTCGACGTCGTTTGGAGCGGCCCCGGATGGGGCATACCCCGCCAGCAAATCCACGACTTCCTGATCGCTCAATTGGTGGAAATCCCGGTAGAATTCGCCAACCCCGCCGAAATCTTCGGGAGCGGCAAGGCACACGACTTCGTCGACGAGGCCGTGAAGCATCAAGGCGGCGCTTCGCGAGGCGACGGGAACGGCGGCGACGATCCGTTTCGGAGCGCGTCTGCGCACCGCGGCAATCGCCGCTTCCATGCTCGCGCCGGTCGCGACACCATCGTCGACGAGGATCGCCGTGCGTCCGCGAGCCGAGACCGGCTGTTTGCCAGGCATGTATAATGCCCGCCTCCGCTCTATTTCCTTAAGCAGCCCCTTGGCCGCGGATGCGATTTCGGCGTCGGTCATTCCCGCGGCACGCACGATGTCGTCATTAAGAACAAGATCGGGCTGTTCTCCATCGACCACCGCTCCGGCCGCGAGTTCCAGTTGCCGGGGAACGCCGATTTTACGAACGAGCAATAGATCGAGCGGCGCGTTCAATCGCCGCGCGACTTCGATCGCGACCGGCACGCCGCCACGCGGAAGGGCATAGACCACGGGCCGCAACGGTGCGAACCGGGCCATCTTGACAGCGAGAAGCCGTCCCGCCGCCTTGCGGTCAGTGAAAAAAGGACGCTTGGAGAAAAGGTGCCTCGTGAACCATGATCCGGCCGCTGCCA
>JARLIW010000235.1 GCA_031291515.1 Beijerinckiaceae bacterium
ATCGGTCGCGACGCAAATTTGCGCGCGCCGGTCGCGCAACGCCTGGAGCGCGTGATTGCGCTCGTTCTGGCTCAATTCACCCGATAGCAGCACCGCCGAAAACCCGCGCTCTTGGAGCAGGGCATGAAGATGGCGGACGCTCTCGCGCGTATTGCAAAAAATGATCGTGCTCGGCGAATCGACCTGCCGCAGAATATTGACAATCGCATGAATGCGTTCGTTTGCGACCACACGAATGGCGCGATATTCGATATCGGCGTGGCCGTCTTCGCCGCCGGTGGTTTCGATTCGCAGCGCGTCGTTTTGGTAGCGTCCGGCCAGCGTCACGATCGCCTTGGGCAGCGTCGCCGAAAACAGCAGGGTGCGCCGACCTTCCGGCGTCGACTGAAGGATGAATTCGAGATCCTCGCGAAACCCGAGATCGAGCATTTCGTCGGCTTCGTCGAGCACGATGGCCTTGAGCTTCGTGACGTCGAGCGCGCGGCGTTCGAGATGATCGCGCAGCCGGCCCGGCGTGCCGACGACGATATGCGCGCCGTCTTGCAGCTGCCGCCGTTCGCGGCGCGGGTCCATGCCGCCGACGCAAGCCGTGACGATCGCGCGGGCCGGGGCGTAAAGCCATTCGAGTTCGCGCTGGACTTGCAGGGCGAGTTCGCGCGTCGGCGCGATGATCAAGGCCGCGGGCTCCGCCGCGTTGGGCAGGATCGCGCTTTCGGGAAGCAGCGTCGAGGCGAGAGCCAAGCCGTAAGCCACGGTCTTGCCCGATCCGGTTTGCGCGGACACGGTGAGATCGCGGCCCTCGGTGCCGGGCTTGAGAACGGCCGCTTGAACCGGGGTCGGCTTTTCATAGCCACGCTCCGCAAGCGCTTGGCGCAGCGGCAATGGGACGGAAGAAAAAGTCACGTAAGGTTTCACTTTGGAAGGAGGAACTGCGCAGGAATGTCAAACCGCGGACGACCGGACCGCGTCACGGCCGGGGAGATCTCGACCCATTCGGGCGTGCCGCAAGCCAGACCGCAAAAATCGCCCGGTCCCTGACAGTCGAGAGACCAGATCATCGCCTGTAACATAGATCGTCTCGGGCGGAAAGGCGCGGGACCGGGCAGCGGGGTCACGAGCCAGTCGGTCCGCGAGTTGCTCGTGATTTCAGACTTTGGCGCGCGGCCTGGCTGACATTTGAGCGCGCCGAAGATAGGATTGGACGACGATGCGGATGATTCAGACCGCGCGAGGGCCTCTTGGACAATGAACGTGGTTCCATCTCGACGCCGCGTGGAGGCCCAGGATGGTCCCGACACCGCTGGTTTCGAAGGCTCGTTTACCAAATCCAGCGAAAGCGCCGCGAGAACCAACCGGGAAACCATGCCGCATGACGCGGGTTGATTCAGACGATTCATGGCGGCGGATCGAGGGGCTTCGCCTCGAATTGCTCGAATGCCGGAGCGCCACGGCCGCTCTTGAAGCTTTTTGTGCGCGCGATCGCGTCAGTCCGCCTTGCGCGATCAAGGCGCGATTGCTCGAGGCCGGCTCGAGGCCCGCGACGCGGGACCAGCGGCGGCGGCTCGGCGCGCGCGCCGACGAGACGATCGCCTACCGCAAGGTTCATCTCGTCCACGGCGGCATCGTCCTTTGCGAAGCCAGCAACTGGTATCTTCCCGCTCGTTTGACGCATGCGATGAACGAACGTCTCGCCGAGACCGATATTCCGTTCGGCCGCGCGGTCGCCGACCTCGAGCCGTTCCGCCAGACGATCGCGTCGCAAAGCTTTTGGGAGCCGGGACATCCGGCGCCGCCTGTCCTTTTCGACCATCGCGCGCTTTTGCTCACGGAATCGGGCCAAGCCTTCGCCGAGGTCGAAGAGCATTATGGCGCGGGCCTTCTCTCGTTTGTTCGCCAGCCCCCGGCATCCTGAACGCGCGTCCGGCCAGGCGGGGGCATGCCACGGTCCATTTTGCCACGGACCCGCCGCGCCCGGTCTGATTTTTGCGTCGACGTCGCGGAAATTGGGCACAACTGACCAGGAGGCGGCTCGCATGTCCGAAGCTCTCAAACCGGCTCAAATCATTGCCAGCATGATCGAAACGGGTGCCGCGAAGACGAAAATTCCCGCGGGCCAGCTTCTCGTGCGCTCCGGTCTCGCCGGAGCCTTGCTCGGTGTCGCGACGGCTTTGGCCTTCGCGGCGACGGCGCAGACGGGCATCCCCCTCGTGGGCGCCATAATCTTTCCGGTCGGCTTCGCGATGATCGTCGTCCTCGGCCTCGATCTCGTGACCGGCAGTTTCGCCTTGCTGCCGATGGCGGTGATGGCGGGACGCGCGACGCCGAAGCAAATGCTCACCAATTGGGCATTGACCTTCGTCGGCAATTTCATCGGATCGCTGATGTTCGCCGGTCTGATGTGGATCGTCCTGACCAGCGCGGGGCACGATAGCGGCGGCATTGTCGCCGATAAAATCCGCGCCGCCGTCGCGGGACGCTCGGCGGGCTATGCGGCGCTCGGCATCGCCGGTTTCGTGACCGCCTTCGTCAAGGCCATGCTGTGCAATTGGCTCGTCTGTCTCGGCGTCACGATGGGCCTCGCCTCGCCGAGCCTGGCCGGCAAGGTGATCGGCTGCTGGCTGCCGATCTTCACGTTCTTCGCCCAGGGGTTCGAGCACTGCGTCGTCAATATGTCCTTGTTTCCGCTTGGGCTTTTCCTCGACGCCAAGGCCACCGCGGCGGAATTTCTACTCGCCAACGAACTGCCGGTCACGCTCGGCAATCTGGCGGGCGGATTCCTGTTCACCGGCCTGGCTCTGTATCTCGCCTATCAAAGCGGCGCTTCGGTCAAGTCGGCGCAAATGTCCGGCGCCTTGCCCACCTCCGCTTGATGGCCGCGATCGGACCCTAAATCCCGGCCGCCCCGCCATCGGAGCGCGGGTCGTGGCCGGCCTCGACGCGGCCATCCGCGCGGCGGATGAGCGCGCCGGCATGGCCGAACGTGTCGGAATAGGGTTCGCTGGCCAGTTCGACATCGTGCCCGGCGCGGCGCAGCGCCGTGATCAAGCCATCGTCGAAGCGCGGTTCGCAGCGCAGCGAGGACACCGCCGTGCCCCAGGTCTTGCCGAACAAAAACCGGGGTCTGTCGATCGCGGCGGCGACGCCTTCGCCAAACAGCAGGCGGGTCAGGACTTGCGCCTGGAATTGCGGCTGTCCGTCGCCGCCCATCGATCCGTAGCTGACCACGCGTCCGTCGCGCAGCTCCGCGAGCGCGGGATTGAGCGTATGGGTCGGCCGCCGCCCCGGCGTGAGCGGGTTGACGGCGTGCGGGTCGAGCGAAAACGAAATGCCGCGATTTTGCAGCAGCACGCCGGTGCGCGGCAGCACGCAGCCCGAGCCATATTCCCAATAGATCGATTGGATGAAGGACACCGCCAGGCCGCTCGCATCGATCGCGCCCATCCAGACGGTGTCGCCGTTCGCGGCTTTGATGGGGAGGGTGGCCGCGCGCTTGGCATCGATCATGGCGGCTTCGCGCGCCAAGGCCTCGGGGGTGAGAAAATCCTCGGGCGCATGGCGCAATTGATCGAAATCGGTGCAGACGCGGTCGCGGATCGCGAGCGCGCGTTTCGAGGCTTCGATCAGGCCGTGGATATGGGCGAAACTCTCGGGGTCCTTGACGCCGAGCTGGTCGAACAGGCCGAGGATGATCAGGCTGGCGAGGCCCTGGGTCGGCGGCGGCCCATTATAGATCGTCTGGCCGTGGAGCCGCAGCGACAGCGGCTCGCGCCAGATGGCGCGATAGGCCTCGAGATCGGCGCGCGTGCCGCCGGCCTCGATCGCATCCATGTCGGCGGCCAATTCGCGGCCGACGTCGCCGCGATAGAAATCGTCGAGTCCAGCCTGGCCGAGATGCGCAAGCGTCGCGGCGAGCGCGGGAAATCGCCGGATTGATCCGACGTCCGGGATCTTGCCGTCCACGAGATAGGTCTCGGCGTAGCCCGGCGCCTGTATGAGCGCCTCGGCCTCGAATGGAACCGTCCGGACTTCGGACGGGGATACCGGCGTGCCCTCGCGCGCGAAGCGCACCGCCGCGCCGAGCAGATCGGCGAGCGGCAATCGGCCGCCGAGATTCTGGCTCAGCTCCTGGGCCAAGGCCCAGCCGCCGATGGTGCCGGGAATGGTCACCGCCGACAGCGGGCCGCGTGGCGGGATCGTGTCATGGCCGAGTTGGTGGTAGCGCTCGCGCGTGGCGCGGCGTCCGGCCGGACCGCAGGCCTCGATGTAGCGCACGCGGCCGCCGGGCTCCCGGATGACCCAGAAGCCGTCGCCGCCGATCGAATTCATATGCGGATAGACGACGGCGATCGTCGCCGCCATCGCGATCATGGCTTCGAGCGCGTTGCCGCCCTCGGCGAGGACCGCGCGGCCCGCCTCGGCGGCGGCCCAATGCGGCGCGGCGCAAGCCGCCTTGTCGAAGAACTGGCTCTCGGTCACGCAGGTAGACCCTTTATCAAGACCTATTTCATGAAGACGTAGATATCGACCTGGAGGTTCGGATCGTCAGGGGTTTTCAACTCGGTCAGATATTCCTCGATATAGGGATTGTCGACCTGCAAACCCTTGGCGTCGAGGTAGGCGGTGATCACGTCATACGTCGAGTCGATATCGTCGTAGGCGCCGCGATGCTGAAACTTGATCGCCTTGCCCGCGGGCGAGGTGCCGATTTTCACGCCATTGCCGAGATCGTCCTTGCCGTCCGGTTTGGCGGTCAGGGGCACGGCGGCCTGATATTTGAAGCCGTTTTCGTCGGGCTCGCTGAAGATCGTGACGGGATGCCCGCTCGCGGTCAGTCCGGCCTTGGCGATGGCCGCGTTGAGCGTATCGAGCGAGGCCTTGATCGATTTGAAGGCGTCGTCATAGGTCGATTGGCCTGTGATCAACGCGACGGGCCGGGCCGGGACGTCGACATTCTCGGTCGTCGCATTGTCGGGAATGCCCGGCGCGGCATTGTTCTCGATCTGCGTTTTCGCGGGCGGGGCGTTGCTCGTGCCCAACTGGGATTTGCCGTCCGAGGGGGCGGGGGCTGGGACGGCGGCGGAGGGTGTCGCCGGGGCTGGGGCGGTGGTGCTCGGCGTCGCGGGGGCCGGGCTCGCGGTTTGCGCCCATGCCGGGCTCGCCAAGCCGGCTAGGATCAAAGCGGCCAGACCGAGGATTCTCACGGCTCGCCAGTCGTTCAGATCAATCACCTGCCGCTCCCTTCATGCGCGCCATCGCGAATCGTGACGATCCCTTGCGATAGCCTGTCCATCATTCTAGGCAAACTTTTTAAACTTTGCTTTGCGCGACGCGCGTACATATCCAAGCTCCGTTCATTTCGGGTCCAAGCCGCTTGAATTTCAAGCCCTGGCGGCCAAAGCCCTCGTGTCGCCCGAGGTCTTTTGCGCGGGCCGTCGACTCTCGAGCCTTGACCCAACTTGGGTTTTGGTGTCCGAACAAGCCATGAGACCAGCTGTTTCCAGCCGCCTTGCCGGGCGATCCGTGCTCAAAATGAACGGGATCGGCAACGAAATTGTGATCCTCGATCTCCGGGGGACGGATCTCGTCCTAACGGCGGAGGACGCGCGCGCCATCCATGCCGAGCCGAACCTCGCCTTCGATCAATTGATGGTGCTGCACGATCCCCACGGCTCGGGCACGGAAGCCTTCGTCCATATTTACAACGCCGACGGCTCGGAGGCGGGCGCCTGTGGCAATGGCACGCGCTGCGTCGCCTGGTTTTTGCTGCGCGACAGCGAGCGCGAGACCGCCATCGTCGAAACCGGGGCCGGGCTGCTTGCCTGCGACCGCCTCGGCCCGGAGCGGTTTTCGGTCGATATGGGGCCGCCGCATTTGGCGTGGAACGAAATTCCGCTGCGCGACGCGACGCTCGACCCGGCGGCGCTCGATTTTGACGCGCTCGACCTCGGCGCGGGACACCCGTGCCTGCCCAAGGCCTTCGCGGTCAGCATGGGCAATCCGCACGCGGTTCTGTTCGTCGATCGTCTCGAGGATTACGACCTCGCCGTGATCGGCCCCGTCCTCGAACATGCGCCGGAGTTTCCGGAGCGGGCCAATATTTCGCTCGCCGAGGTGCGCGACCGGCGCGAAATCCGCCTCAAGGTCTGGGAGCGCGGCGCGGGGGCGACGCTCGCTTGCGGCTCGGCGGCTTGCGCGGTTCTCGTCGCCGCGGCGGCGACCGGACGCACGGACCGCGCGGCGGCGGTCGATTTGCCCGGCGGGCGGCTCGACATCGTCTGGCGCGAGGATGGCCATGTCGTCATGACGGGGCCGGTCACCTTTGAATTCACGGCGGTGCTGGACGTGCCTTCGCCCGAGATTGCCGCGCGATGAGCGCCGCGTCCGTCGCGCCCAAGTCGGTCGCGCCCGAAGGCGTCGAGGTCGTCAATTTCGGCTGCCGGCTCAATCTCGTCGAGGGTGAGGCGATGCGCCGCGCCGCCGTGGCCGCGGGGCGGCGCGATCTCGCCATCGTGAACACCTGCGGCGTGACGGGCGAGGCGGTGCGTCAAGCGCGGCAGGCGATCCGGCGGCTCAAGCGCGAGGCTCCGTCGCGCGCCATTTTCGTGACGGGCTGCGCCGCCGAAATGGAGCCGGCCGGCTTTGCCGCGATGCCCGAAGTCGTGGGGCTTGTCGCCAATGGGGTCAAGACGGCGCGGGAATCGTGGCTCGGTGAGCGGGAAGACTCGGGCTTGGACTCGGTTTTCGGCCGCAGCCCGCTCGAAGAGGGCTTCGAGGATCACACGCGCGCGTTCCTCGCGGTGCAAAATGGCTGTGACCATCGCTGCACCTTTTGCGCGATCCCGTTGGGGCGCGGCGTGTCGCGCTCCGCGCCTCTGGCGGAGATCACGGCCGCCGCCGCGCGGCTCGTCGCGCGCGGCTTTCACGAAATTGTTCTGACCGGCGTCGATCTTACCTCGTATGGCGCCGATCTGCCCGACCGCCCCGCGCTCGGCACCTTGGTGCGCGCGATTCTGGACAGCGTGCCGGGTCTGGCGCGGCTTCGTCTCTCCTCGATCGATTGCATCGAGGCCGACGCGGAGCTGCTCGCCGCCTTCGCCGGGGAGGAGCGGCTGATGCCCTATCTCCATCTTTCGCTGCAAAGCGGCGACGACATGATCTTGAAGCGGATGAAGCGCCGCCACGCCCGCGCCGACGCGGTCGCCTTGTGCGACGAGCTGCGGCGCCGGCGCCCCGACATGACCTTCGGCGCCGATTTGATCGCGGGCTTTCCGACCGAGACCGAAGAGATGGCCGCCCGCACGCTGGGTTTGGTCGAGGATTGCGGGCTCACGTTCCTGCATGTCTTCCCGTTTTCGCCCCGGCCCGGCACGCCCGCCGCCAAAATGCCACCGGTCGCCTCCAATCTCGTCAAGGACCGCGCGCGCCGCTTGCGCGAGGCGGGCGACGCCGCCTTGCGGCGCCATTTGCGCGGGCGGATCGGCCGGACGTTGGTCGTTCTCGCCGAACGCGGCGGGATCGGCCGCGCGCCGGATTTCACGCCGGTTTCCATTGGCCGGGCGCCGCCCGGTTCGTTCACCAAGGTCGCGGTCGCTGGACATGACGGCCGCAAGCTATTTGGAAAGTGCCTCGATGACATCTGATCGCCGCCGTATCGCACGGGCGCTGATTTCCGTTTCCGACAAGCAGGGCCTCGTGGCCTTTGCACAAGGACTCGCGGCCGCCGGCGTCGAGCTTGTCTCGACCGGCGGCACGCATCGCGCGCTCACCGGCGCGGGCCTCCGCGTCGTCGAGGTCGCCGAGCTCACCGGCTTTCCCGAAATGATGGACGGGCGGGTCAAGACGCTGCATCCCAATGTCCACGGCGGCTTGCTCGCCATTCGCGAAAATCCCGAGCATGAAGCCGCGATGCTCGCGCATGACATCAAGCCGATCGATCTGCTGGTCGTGAATCTCTATCCGTTCGAGGCGACCGTCGCGGCCGGCGCGGACTATGCCGAAGCGGTCGAGAATATCGACATCGGCGGTCCCGCGATGATTCGCGGCGCCGCCAAAAACCACAACGATGTCGCGGTGGTCGTCGATCCCGACGATTATGCCAGCCTGTTGCAAGAGATCGTGGCGGACGGCGGGACGTCGCTTGCGACGCGCAAGCGTCTCGCGCAAAAAGCCTATGCCCGCACCGCCGTTTACGATGCCGCGATTTCCAACTGGATGGCCAAGGCGATCGGCGACGAGACGCCGGTCTACCGCGCCTTCGGCGGCAAGCTCGTGCAGGCTTTGCGCTACGGCGAGAACCCGCATCAGCAGGCGGCCTTCTACGCTACCGGCGAGCGCGAGCCGGGCGTCGCGACCGCGCGCCAGCTTCAGGGCAAGCCGCTCTCGTATAATAATGTCAACGATACCGATGCCGCGATTGGGCTTGCCGCGGAGTTTCCGGCGTCCGAAGGGCCGGCGGTGGTGATCGTCAAACACGCCAATCCGTGCGGCGTCGCCAAGGGCGCGACCTTGGTGGAAGCCTATCTTGCCGCGCTGCGCTGCGATTCCGTGTCGGCCTTTGGCGGAATTGTGGCTTTGAACGGGCGGCTCGACGCGGCGACCGCCCATGAAATCGCGAAAATCTTCACCGAGGTGATCGTCGCGCCCGAGGCCGACGACGAGGCCATCGCCATTTTGGGCGCGAAAAAGAACCTGAGACTTCTGGTCACCGGCGGCATGCCCGACCCCCGCGCGCCGGGGCTGACGTTCCGCCCGGTCGGCGGCGGTTTTCTCGTGCAGGGCCGCGACAATGCCGTCGTCGCCGATCTGCCGTTCCAAGTCGTCACCAAGCGCCAGCCCACCGAGCAGGAGCTGGCGGACATGCGTTTCGCCTTTGCCGTGGCCAAGCATGTCAAGTCCAATGCGATCATCTATGCCAAGCATGGCGCGACGGTGGGGATCGGCGCCGGCCAGATGAGCCGGGTCGATTCGTCCCGCACGGCGGCTTGGAAGGCCATGGACGCGGCCAAGGCGGCGGGGCTTTCGGAATCCCTGGCGGTTGGCTCGGTGGTCGCCTCCGACGCGTTTTTTCCCTTTCCGGACGGGCTGTTAGCGGCCGCGGAGGCGGGCGCCACGGCGGTCATCCAGCCCGGCGGATCGCTGCGCGATTCGGATGTGATCGCCGCTGCCGATGCCGCGGGCCTCGCGATGGTGTTCACGGGAACGCGACATTTTCGCCACTAAAGGTTTAAAATAGACGTACTTTCTTAACCTCTTTTGAATTATCCGGGGAAGGCCACAAGTCAGTCATCTTCTGTTCGGTTTCGGTCCCTACATTTGGAGTTTCGGGATGGCTCGCCATCCAACCATATAGGAGACCCCGCGTATGCTTGTGAGTGAAAACGATGCCATCGAAGGTTCCCGCGTTCTTTATCGCCTCGGCAAGATCAAGGCGGCTTCGGCATGGCACGCGACTGGTCAGGGTCCGGTCTCAAACAATTGGCGCGAGCGCGTGCTTCAAGATTTGATCCGCCGCGCCGAAGATATCGATGCCGACGCCATTATCGGCGTGGATTATGTCGTCGATGCCGTGACGCGCTCGGATGAAACGGGTGTCGAACTCGAGCGTATTTGTGCGACAGGCATTGCCGTGCGGCTCGCCAACGCGGCCTGATTGGTTCGTGATGAAACGTTTGAATCAAAAAGCCGGGGCGGCGAACCCCGGCTTTTGCATTTTTAAAATTTTTTAATCTTTTGTTAAGGTTTGAAACCAGCGGCCGGCACACGCGCGCTAAAGCGCCGCTTGCAATTCGCTGCCTTGAAGCACGTCGCCGGCGACCTCGTAGGTCCAGACCTTGAACGATTGCAAAACGTGCTGTCCGAACGAGGATACCAGCGGAATATCGGTGGCGTCGCGCCCGCAGGCCACCTTGATGCGTCCGATGCGCGGCGTGTTGTGGCGCGCGTCGAACGTGTACCAGCGTCCGTCGAGATAGACTTCGAGCCAGGCGTTGAAATCCATCGGCGCGGGATCGGGCGGCACGCCGATATCGCCGAGATAGCCGTTGGCATATCGCGCCGGAATATTCATGCAGCGGCAGAACGCCACGGCGAGATGGGCAAAATCGCGGCAGACGCCGACGCGTTCCTGATAGGCTTCGAACGCGGAACGGGTCGCGCGGGCGTGCTCATAGCCGAACGTCAGGTGTTGATTGACGAAATCGCAAATGGCCTGCACGCGTCCCCAGCCGCGCGGCGTATTGCCGAACAGGCTCCAGGCGATTTCACTAAGTTTGTCGGTCTCGCAATAGCGGCTTCCGAGCAGATAGACGAGAATCTCCGAGGGAATGTCGCGGATCGCCACTTCTTGCGCGGTCGGCACGATTTCCTGAGTCAACCCGTCGCCTTCGAACAGCGAATCGCAACCGATGCGCAAAGGGCCGGCCGGCGCCTCGAAACGGCGCACGGTGTTTCCGAAGCTGTCGGTGTAGAGCTGCGTCGAAACGAACGGGAACGAATTGAAGGCGCCCTTGATTCGAATTTGGTGATCATGGTCGCGATGCGCGTCGAGGAAACACGTCATGGTCGTGGGTTGTGGACACAAAAATTCAAGTTCGTATCCAAAGCGGATCAACATGTCGCAAGCCTCCAACGGCGCATCAACGCAAGGCGCTCTCACAAAATTACAGCCTTTTGCGATCGAGCAGCGCTCTTACGTTGTATAATAGAGTGATTTCGCATCGCGTGAGTGAATTCACTCACGCCAACAGCGCTCTCGTTTCGATGCAGGAACGCGATCACTTGGACCTCGATGCAACGACCAAGCCACCACCAACTTTCGCAAGCCGCCGCGGTTGCGTCGCGCGAATGAATTTTTGCGGCTTTAAAAGCGCTTCGGCTTTCCCAAGGCGTGCGAACGCGCGCGCGGGCCTCGCAATTCCACATCGCAAAAGGCGCGCTCGATCATAAAGTTAGCCGCGCTCGCGCCATCCCCGCCGTCGTTTTGAAGCCAAGCTTTAGTCCGACTGCGCCGCCAACAGCGCGGCCTGATGCTCGGTCGTCAAGGCGTCGATGACCTCGTCGAGCGCTTCGCCGGTTATGACCTTTTCGAGCTTATAGAGCGTGAGATTGATGCGGTGGTCGGTCAAGCGCCCCTGCGGGAAATTATAGGTGCGGATCCGCTCCGACCGATCGCCGCTGCCGACTTGCGAGCGCCGGTCCGCCGCGCGCTCGGCATCGAGCTTTTGGCGCTCCATGTCGTAGATGCGCGAGCGCAGCAGCGCCATGGCGCGGGCGCGGTTCTTGTGTTGCGAGCGTTCGTCCTGCACGAAAACGATCGTGCCGGTGGGGATGTGGGTGATCCGGATCGCCGATTCCGTCTTGTTGACGTGCTGGCCGCCGGCGCCCTGCGCGCGCATCGTATCGATCTTGAGGTCGGCCTCGTTGATATCGACGTCGACCTCTTCGGCCTGCGGCAGGACGGCGACCGTCGCGGCGGAGGTGTGAATGCGGCCCTGCGTCTCGGTATCGGGCACGCGCTGCACGCGGTGGACGCCCGATTCGAATTTGAGCTTGGCGAAGACGCCGGAGCCCTCGACCTCGGCGACGACTTCCTTGAAGCCGCCGGCCGTGCCCTCGCTCGCGGAAACGATTTCGACGCGCCATCCCTTGGTCTCGGCATAGCGCTGGTACATGCGAAACAGGTCGCCCGCGAAAAGCGCCGCCTCGTCGCCGCCGGTGCCCGCCCTGATTTCGAGGATGGCGCTTTTTTCATCGGCCGCATCCTTGGGCAGCAGCGAGATCTGGAGTTGCTGGCCCAGCGCCTCGAGCCGCGCCTCGCTTTCGCGGCGCTCGACCTCGGCCAGTTCGCGCATTTCGCCATCGGTCGCGGGGTCGGCGATCATCGCTTCGAGTCCCGCGATTTCGGCCGCTTGCTTGCGGTAGTCCCGGATCGCCGCGGTCACGGGTTCCAGCCCGGCCAGCTCGCGCGACAAGGCGACGAAGGACACGGCATCCAGATTTTCGGCGAGGCGGCTCGAAATCTCGTCGTGGCGGCGCAGGATGAGATCGAGTTTATCTTGGGGCAAGAACATGATGGGAATGAAATAGAGAAGGGAAGCGGCGGGAACAAGGGCTTTGCGCGGGCGGACAGCGCGGGACAGGGGAAAATCAGCGCCCTTGGTCCGCGGCGGCGTCTTCGGCCGGCGCGACGCCGTCTTCAGATATTCACGCCGTGGGGCATCCCGCGCATCCCCCGTTCGGTTGCCTATAAAAATCATACTTTATTAGGTAGAAATTCGCGGTTCCGCCTGGCGGTAAACTATTGTGGTATCGATGCGCGCCTCGAAGGACGAATTAAAAGTGTCGCTCGGTCAATTTAAAGTTCCGCGGCAATAATTACCTGGGTTAATCTTTGGCAGCATGCAACGGGCTTATCGCCCGTTGCATGCTGCGTGCCAATTTGTCTCGCGAAGTGTTACATTTATGTCGATAACGCGGCGAATGACTTCGCAATTGTGGTCGCCGTCCGTAATTCATATGGAATTTATATGTCGATTCGACATCTCTAGGCCTATCGAAAGCGCGGCGCTTTCAGGGGTCTTGCTTCTCGGGATCCGCGAAACGGCGCCGGACTTTGCGGCCGCGAGCGCCGACGAGGTCGTCGACGCGTTACGGCATAAGCATAGCCGTCGAGGCGCCGGGCCTTTCATTCCGGGATGGAACGAGGACGTATAGATGAGACTGTCAGGTATATGCAAAGGGTTGGCGGCGGCGGCTTTTCTCGCGAGTGCCGGCCCGGTCCTCGCGGCTGATCTCGCTTCCACCGCGCAGGCGCCCCTGACGCCCGTCGCCGACAATGTCTGGAGCCGGCTTTACCATGCCTATGCCGACGAATGGGGCAAGCCGGCGCCGGTTTCCGACCCCAA
>JARLIW010000044.1 GCA_031291515.1 Beijerinckiaceae bacterium
CCTCACCGCGTCGCGCGGCTCGAGCGCGGCCAGTCTCGCAAACCTCTTCGTGCCGGCGACCGCGTTCTACGCGCTCGGCGGCAACGTCAGCCAAACCATTTTCGACGCGGGAACGTTGTTCCACAAACAGAAGCAGGCCGAAGCCGAATTCGATCAGGCCTATGCGCAATATCGCAGCACGGTCATCGACGCGTTCCAGAACGTCGCGGACGCGCTGCGCGCGATCGAAGCCGACGCCCGCGCCGAAAAGGCCGCGCAAACGTCCGAGGCCGCCGCGCTCAAGAGCCTCGGAGTCGTGCGCAAGCAACTCGAACTCGGCCAGGTCAGCACCATCATCCTGCTCAACGCGCAGCAAACCTACGCGCAGGCCGCGCTGACCCTCGTCCAAGCCAAGGCCAGCCGCTATTCCGACACCGCCGCCCTGTTCCAAGCCCTCGGCGGCGGCTGGTGGAACCGCCCCCCACCGCAAGGCGAAACATGGTAACCCGCGCCAAAAACCCGACCGGCCCCGGCGACGCCGAAGAACAGGGGAACGCGTAACCGATTTTTGGAATACGCCCTTACACCTCGGCTCTTGCTCGTCGAAGGTTCCCATCGCGCCTCGAAGATCGGATAAGAAGGCCGTTTCGCTGGCTCGTCGCGGACGGACTTCGCCGGATCGCGCGAACGCGACGTCTTCGGCATGTGTCTGAATCGATCGATGCAACCGTCGTGATTTAAACGCTCGAGACGCGGTCCGGCGGGGGACCGCGAGACGGGGCCGAGGACAAGCGCTTTCGCGGCCGGAATCAGGCGTCGTCCAAGCCAAGACGACTCCCGAGCCCGATGAAACACATGAACGCGCATGTGAGTATTTTCCGAGGCTACCGCCATCGGTGTTTCCGCGCCTAAGACACATTCCGCGATATTTTCTCGCCAGAACATCGATTGACGGGGCGCGCGGCTGTCGTCGCCACCAACACCCGTCTTGTTGTCGCGGCTCGTCATGACCCGCCGCTGTTGCGGGAAGACCGGTGATCTCGCGCCCGGACTTGTTCCATCTCCGGGCTCTACTCGCTCCGCAAAAAGGACCAGCACATGGCCTATCAAAGCTTCAATCCCGCCACCGGGAAGCTCGTCAAAAACTTCGAGGACCTGACCGACAAACAGCTTGATGCGAAGATCGCGACGGCCGCGATATGTTTCGAGAGCTGGAAACAGAAGACCTATGCCGAACGCGCGGTCATTGTCGCCAAGGCGGCGGATATCCTGCACGCAAAGGCGGACGAATTCGCCCAGATCATGACCCTCGAAATGGGCAAGCGGATTAGCGAGGCTCGCGGCGAGGTCGAGTTCAGCTCGGACATCCTGGCCTATTACGCGAAGAACGCGGAACGTTTCCTGGCGCCGACCAAACTGAATCCGTCCATTGGCGAGGCCCATATGGAGAGTAGCCCGATCGGCGTGGTCTTCTGCGTCGAGCCGTGGAATTTCCCCTATTACCAGCTGGCGCGCGTCGCTGGTCCGCACCTGATGGCGGGCAACGTGCTGGTCGTGAAACACGCGGGCTGCGTCCCGCAATGCGCGATCGCCTTCGAACAACTCCTACTCGACGCCGGGGCTCCGGCGGGCCTCTACACCAATCTGCTGATCTCGCACGCGCAATCCGACATCGTCATCGACGACCCCCGCGTCAAAGGCGTTGCGCTGACCGGCAGCGTTCCAGCTGGCCGCGACATTGCCGCGCGCGCCGGCAAGAACCTCAAGCCCTCGTCCATGGAGCTCGGCGGCAGCGACGCCTTCATCGTGCTCGAAGACGCCGACCTCGATCACACCGTCAAATGGGCGGTCTGGGGCCGCATGTACAATACGGGACAGACCTGCTGCGCCGCAAAGCGGTTCATCGTCGTCGACAAACTGGCCGATGAATTTTTGGAACGATTTTCGGCCGCGCTCAGCGCATTGAAGGCGGGCGATCCGACGGACGAAAAAACGACGATGGGACCGCTCTCGAGCGAAGGCGCGTTGCTGCAATTGCTCGAACAGGTCAAGCAGGCCGAAGCCCACGGCGCGAAAGTGTTGATCGGCGGCAAGCGGATCGATCGTCCCGGTTCCTATATGGCGCCGACGATCTTGACCGACATCAAGCCGGAAAATCCGGCCTTTCGCGACGAGTTCTTCGGGCCGGTCGCGATGTTCTTCCGGGTCAAGGACGAGGAGGCGGCCATTGCTCTCGCCAACGATTCGGATTTTGGACTCGGCGGCTCGGTGTTCACCAAGGATTCCGCGCGAGGCAAGCGCGTGGCGAGCCGGATCGACACCGGGATGATGTTTATCAACAATATCAGCTGGTCGGACGCCGAACTGCCGTTTGGTGGCGTCAAGGATTCCGGCTACGGGCGCGAACTCGGCGATATGGGCATTCAGCAGTTCGTCAACAAGAAGCTTGTGCGCACCGCGGTGCTCGAAGCGCCTTTGTAAAAAGGCTCGAAGCGGGTCGTTCGAAAGGGGCTCCCGGCTTTCGCACAAATTCCGCGCGTACCAGAGACTCCGAGCAGCCCTTCGTTGGTTCATCAACGAGCGGTTGCTTGGACACGAAAAGGTGATGCGACGCGCCGCCGACCAGGCGCGCCACACAAGCCGCCTCGACGCTTTACGCCGGACCATCCGTCCCAGGAGAGTCCGGCAGGAATGGGAACCGCCATGTATGTCAACGTCGCTGTCCTCAGGGAAACCCATCCGCACGAACGGCGCGTCGCCCTGACGCCGTCGGTCGTTCCCAAGATGATCAAGCTTGGCGCCAAGCTGCACATGCAGACAGGCGCCGCGGACGGCATCGGGCTCAGCGAAGCGGCGTTCACGGACGTCGTCTTCATCGCGGACCGCAAGGTTCTGGTCGCGGACGCCGATGTGGTGCTCGCCGTCCAGCCTCCGGCGCTCGACGTGATCGACGCGATGAAGCCGGGCGCGATCCTCATCTGCTTCATTTATGCGGGGCAGCATCCCGCTTTGGTGCAACGTCTTCTCGACAAGAACATCACCTGCTTCGCCATGGAGACGCTGCCGCGCATCACGCGCGCGCAATCGATGGACGCGTTGTCCAGCCAATCGGCGTTGGCGGGCTATTACGCGGTTCAACTCGGCGCTACGCACCTGCGTCGCGTTTTGCCAAAAATCACTTCGGCGGCGGGCGCGATCGGCCCGGCCAGGGTGCTGGTCATGGGGCTCGGCGTGGCGGGCCTCGAAGCCCTCGCCACCGCTCATCGCCTCGGCGCCGTGACCGAAGGTTACGATGTGCGCCCGGAAACCCAGGAGCAGGCGCTGTCGCTCGGCGCGACCTTCGTCGAGACGGGCGTCGACGCGAGAGGCAAGGGCGGCTACGCCCGCGAGCTGACGCCGGAGGAAAAGACCAAGGTCGCGAGCGTGTTGACGAAACATATCCAGGCGGCCGATCTGATCATCACCACGGCTGCCATTCCCGGCCGGAAATCGCCAAAGCTCATCAGCCACGCGCAGGTCGCGGGCATGAAGGCGGGCGCCGTGATCGTCGATCTCTCCGCGGAGGGCGGTGGCAATTGCGAGGATACGATTCCGGGCGAGACCGCGGAAATCGGCGCGGTGAGAATCGTGGCGCCTTTGAACGTCCCGTCGCTTCTCGCCGAAGACGCAAGTGAGCTCTACGCGAAAAACCAGTTCAACCTGCTGTCCCTCATGATGAAGGACAATATCGTCGCGATCGACTGGGATGACGAGATCCTCGCCAAAACCGCGCTGACCCACGCCGGCAAAATGAAAAACGAACCGGTCAAGCCCGTCGCCAAAGTGGCGTGAGGCCAAGGAGAAAATCGCCATGCAGTTTGCAATTTCGATTAGCGGCTTCGTCGCGCTTTACATTTTCATGCTCGCCGCCTTTGCCGGCTGGGTGATCATCGGTCACGTGCCGGCGATCCTGCATACGCCGCTGATGTCGGGATCGAATTTTGTCCACGGCATCGTCGTGGTGGGCGGGATCTTCGCGCTGCTGAATGCCAGCACGGTGCTCGAGCAGGTCATCGGATTTTTCGCGGTGCTGCTCGGCGCCGGCAATGCGGCGGGCGGGTTTGCGGTCACGGACCGCATGCTGGCGATGTTCCGGCTCGGCGGTCCCGTCGCGAAACACGGACACGCCAGGGCCCGTCACATCAAGAAGGGTTGAGGAACCAGCATGCTGACGATCATTCCGCAAATCCTGATTGGCGCGATCGACCTCGTCGCCGCCTTTCTGTTCATGTTCGGTCTTCAACGGATGTCGTCGCCGGTGACGGCTCCATCGGGGATCAAAGTCGCGGGCATCGGCATGCTCGTCGCGGTCGTCGCGAGCTTCCTTTACGCCTTCGGTGTGGATACCGCGGCCAAGCCGTTCTTGACGGTCAATTTGGCGCTGGCCGCCGTCGCGCTCGTTATCGGCGGCGGCGTGGCCTGGTGGGTTGGCCGCAAGGTGGCGATGACGGCCATGCCGCAGATGGTGGCAATCTATAACGGCATGGGCGGCGGCGCGGCCGGCGCGATTGCCGCCGTCGAATTGTTTGGCGCCAAATATCACGGGACGGTTCAACTCGTCGTGACTCTGTTGGGCGCCCTGATCGGCGCCATATCCTTGTCGGGTTCCCTCATTGCCTGGGCCAAACTCGACGGCGTGCTCAAACAGCCGTTTCGCATGCGTGGTCAGCAAGGTCTGAATAGCGTGTTCATTCTGGCCTGTCTCGGCGTCGGCGGGTACATCGTTTACGCGGCGCAGGCCGGCGCCAGTCCGCTCATTGACATGCCGCACCTGATCTATCTGTTCTTCGGGCTGGCGTTGATTTTCGGCGTTCTGATGACGTTGCCGATTGGCGGCGCGGACATGCCCGTCGTCATCTCGATCTACAACGCCTTCACCGGTCTGGCGGTGGGCCTCGAAGGCTTCGTGCTGCAAAACCCGGCCTTGATGATCGCCGGCATGGTCGTCGGCGCCGCCGGCCTGCTGCTGACGCTGTTGATGGCCAAGGCGATGAACCGTTCGGTATCGAACGTGCTGTTCACCAATTTCGGAGAAATCGTCAAGCACAAGCACGGCGACGTCAAGGGCGCTCTCAAGCCCGTCGAGGCGAGCGACGCCGGCATTTTCATGCGCTACGCCAAAGAGGTGATCATCGTGCCGGGCTACGGCCTTGCCGTCGCGCAAGGGCAACAAAAACTCTATGAGCTGGTCAAGCTGCTGCAGGCCGCGGGCGTCACCGTCAAATTCGCGATCCATCCGGTTGCGGGACGCATGCCTGGCCAGATGGACGTGTTGCTCGCCGAGGCCGGCGTGCCCTACGACATGATCTTTCAGCTCGAAGACATCAACGACGAATTCGCCAATGCCGATGTCGCGCTGGTCATCGGCGCCAACGACGTGGTGAACCCCGCGGCGCGCACCGACAAATCCTCGCCGATCTTCGGCATGCCGATCCTCAACGCGGACAAGGCAAAACAGGTTTATGTCGTCAAGCGCGGCCAAGGCAAGGGCTACGCCGGGATCGTCAACGCGCTGTTCTATGCCGACAATTGCAACATGGTCTACGGCGACGCGGCGGCCGTGCTGACCAAGATGATCGAGGCGGTACGCGGCCTGGGTTCTAAAGCCGCCGCTTGATCGCCTCGGGCGATGACGCGAACCATATCTATCCCGCGAACAGGAGAGTGCCATGACCAGCAAAATGCATGTCGCCGTCGTCGAGCAGTTTGGCAAGCCCCTGGTGCTTCAGGAATGGGATATTCCGAGGCCCGGGCCCGGGCAAATTCTGGTCAAGACCGAAGCCTGCGGCGTGTGCCACACGGATTTGCACGCCGCTTCCGGCGACTGGCCGCTCAAGCCAAAGGTCCCGTTCATTCCCGGCCATGAGGCGATCGGCCGTGTCGTCGCCGTCGGAGCGGGCGCCAAGAACATTAAAGAGGGCGATCGCGTCGGCGTGCCGTGGCTTTACTCGGCCTGCGGCCATTGCGAATATTGCCTGACGGCTTGGGAGACGATCTGCGCCGAGGCGGAGTTCGGCGGCTACACCAAAAACGGTGGGTTCGCCGAATATCTGCTTGCCGATCCCGATTATGTCGCCCGCATCCCAGACAAGCTCGACCCCAAGCTGGCGGCGCCGCTGATCTGCGCCGGAATCACGAGCTATAAAGGCATCAAGGAGACTAAGGCCAGGCCCGGCGAATGGATCGTGATCTCAGGCGCGGGCGGTCTCGGCCATCTCGGCATTCAATACGCCAAAATCATGGGTCTTCAGGTCTGCGCCGTCGATATCGATGACGCCAAGTTGACGCTGGCCAAACAGTTGGGCGCCGACCTTGTCGTCAACGCCAGACACGCCGATGCCGAAGAGGCAGTCAAGAAGGGCACCAACGGCGGTGCCCATGGCGTGCTGATCACGGCTCCCTCGCTTGGCGCTTTCAAGCAGGGCGTCGCCATGACGCGCAAGCGCGGCACGTGCGTCCTGGTCGGACTTCCGCCGGGCGATTTTCCGGTTCCCCTCTTCGACGTCGTGGCCAATTGCATTACGATCCGCGGGTCCTTCGTCGGTAACCGCGAGGACATGGCCGAAACCCTGGCCTTCGCCGCCGAAGGCAAGGTCAAGGCCGATATCGAGTTGCAGCCGTTGTCGGCGATCAACGCCATTTTCGACCGGCTCGAACATGGCA
Source organism: Beijerinckiaceae bacterium (assembly GCA_031291515.1). Classification (GTDB taxonomy): domain Bacteria; phylum Pseudomonadota; class Alphaproteobacteria; order Rhizobiales; family Beijerinckiaceae; genus RH-AL1. The sequence continues at coordinate 6,682 of JARLIW010000044.1, forward strand.
AGGTCGACGGCCGCGTGGTTCTCGATTTCGTTTGAGGAGCAACGGATCGCCCCGTGAAGGCCGTCGCGACGAAAACCGAAACGGTGGATGCTCATTGACGGCGACCGGCCGACGATGGCCGGATGTCGGCTGGCGATCGGCGTCTGTCCGCCGCCGCTGTCGGGGTTCGGGGGAGACATAGATTGGCACCGCATGTTCGCGGACGCGATCATTGCTTTTACCGCTGCTTCGGCGGCTCATGGCCGGCTTCGAGAGCCGCTCATGCCCAAACGCGTGGGCTTGCGCGTCGTTTGCGTGAATTGGAGGGCCCGGTTTTGCCGCCGCGAGCGACGCGGTCAGGCCGGCGATCGGAGGACTTCCGCGCCAGAAGCGAGCGCAAGCTCAATGGTTCGCGCGAGTTGGATGTCCCGGAAAGGCTTTTCGAGTACGACCGCGCCGGGCCGCAACGCTGTCACCTTGGCAATATTGCCACTGATGAAAAAGTGGGGAATGAAGCCGGTACGGAGGACTTCGTCCATGGCCGCGAGGCCGCTGCCATTGCCCAGGCGCGCATCGACGATCATGAGATCGGGCCGGTATCGGGCGGCGGCGCTTACGGCGTCGGTTTCCGTCGCCTCTATGGCGCAAACCGTATGGCCCATCTCTTCCAATATTGCGGCAAGCAACATGCCGATCATCGCATCGTCTTCCAATACGAGAATCCGGAGCGCCTTCATCTGGTCCCTGGCTCCTGAAAAATACTCCGCTTCGCCGCGCGGCAAGAATTGTAACCTTCCCACCATTGAGCCGCGAATACGCTTTCGGCTACCCTCGGAAAACACTCAAAGCGGATTGCTGGCGAAATCCATGATCGAGGCACAGAGTGAAGCCACCGCACCGCGCCCTAAGAGCTGATCCTCGCTTGGCCCCATCGTTTGGATGCCCCTAAACGGAAGCCGAGCGCGCGCCGGCATGTGGAGCCAAGGCGACATCGGTGCCTCTGCCTTCCCCTTGCGACGCCGCCACGAGGGCAAGCCGCACGAGCGCCGGGAGCGATTTTGAACCTGTTTTTTTCATGATCGAGGCGCGATGATTCTCGACAGTCCTTTGGCTGATTCCCAGATCCGCGGCGATATTCTTGTTGGGCTGGCCGGCGAGAACCATGTCCATGATTTCGTGCTCGCGCCGCGTCAAGCTGGCCACCTGAGTGGCCGCGCTCTCCCGCCAAGCCACAAGTTTGCTTTGATCCCGCGCTTGCTCGAGGGCTCGCTCGACACTGGCGAGAAGATCGTCGCGGCCAGCCGGCTTCTCGATGAAATCCGTCGCTCCGGCCTTCATCGCGAGGACCGCCATCGGCACATCGCAGCTCCCCGTGATCATGATGGTCGGCAGACTTTGACCGGACTCGGCAAGTTTGCCGAGGAGTTCCAGTCCGCTCATTCCCGGTAACGTGGCGTCGAGCAAAAGACATGCTTCGCCTCCCAGGGAAAACCACTTCGAATAGGCTTCGAAGAAGGATTCGCAGTCGGCGTAATCCTCGACGGTGCGGCCATCCTCCTCGAGAACGGCGCGAATGCCGTCGCGAACATAGGTGTCGTCGTCGACGATGAATATGGTGGGACTGTCGCGGGAGCCTGAGGATTCGATCGCGCGCGCCGGGCCGTCTTCAGTCGGGAGCCGGCCGCTCGGCAAGAGATGCTGAATGGCGTCTGTCAGTTCCTTCAATTTGATGGGCTTGTTCAGCTGAATGCAGTTCTCCTGAGCAATGGCTCGCAACGTGTTTGTTCCGATATCACCCGTCAGGATGATCACGGGAATGTCGCGGTGAAGCTTGGCGCGCAGATCCGATGCGACTTCGAGACCGTTTCGTCCATTGGGGAGATTGAAATCGGTCAGCACGAGGTCGGGCCGGATCGCATCGCGCGCGATCATGTCCAAAGCCGCGGGGCCATCTGGAACGCTGATCAAATGATGCCCTTCCTCCTTGAGCAGAAGCGTGAGGAGCTCGCTGATTTCCGGATCATCCTCCACGATCAAAATCACGCCGCTATGGCGAGGCGCGTGGTCCTCGACGAGCGTGATTTGTTGCCGTTCCCGCGTGGAGGCGTCGTCGGGCGCAAGCTTGACCTCGACCGCGAAGACCGATCCCTTGCCGGCATGAGAGCGGACGCGCACGCGGTGATCCAAAAGCGTTCCCAGGCGCTGCACGATCGAAAGACCAAGCCCGAGACCGTGGCTCCGTTCTCGGGCCGGATTGTCGAGCTGATGGTACTCCTGGAAAATCGCCTTGAACTCGCTCTCCGGAATTCCGATGCCGGTGTCCCAAACTTCAATGCTCAAAATATTCCCTCGGCGCCGGCAGCCCAAGAGAACCTTGCCGCTCTTGGTATATTTCAAGGCATTTGACAGGAGATTGCGGATCATCTGTTCTAAAAGCGCGGGATCGCTGTTAACCGACGCTCGACAAGGGACCGCGTGCAAACTCAGCTTTTTAGCCAGCGCGAAATAATTGTACTCGTTCTTCAAACGATCGAGCAGAGGGCCGATCGGAAAATCGATGGGATTGGCGCGAATGGTGCCCGCTTCGATTTGATTGATATCGAGCAGGGTGTTGAGCATATCTGTCATCGCGCCCAACGTTTCGTCGAGGCGCGTCACGAGATCCTTGGCCTTTTGCCCTTCGACGTTTCTGAGCAACAGCCCCTGCAACAAGGCGAGCGCTTGGAGGGGCTGGCGCAAATCATGGCTCGCCGTGGCAAGAAAGCGGGACTTGGCGATCGTTGCGAGTTCCGCCTCGTGCTTGGCGGCTTCCAATGCCTTGGAACTCTTTTTGCGCTCGGTAATATCGGTATAGGTGATGACGACACCCTCCACGCGGCCGTCATGAGCGCGATAAGGCAGGACCCGGCGCATGAACCACACCCCGCTCGAGGTTTCGATTTCTCGATCGATTGGTTTCAAACTTTCCAAAACCGCCGTGGAGTCGTCTTTCAGGGCCTCGTCCGCCGAAAGAGAGTTGAGATCGGCCAAGGGTCTGCCGACATCGCTAGGGATGACGTTGAAGAGCGACTTCGTCGCTGGCGTAAAAAAGCGAATGTTGAGGTTTCTATCGAGAAAAAGTGTCGCGATGTCCGTGCTGTACAAGACATTCTGAAGATCGTTCGACGTCGTTCTCTGCCGCTCCAGCGTCTCCTGGAGCTGGCTGTTTAAGGCGGTCAGCTCTTCGTTGAGCGATTGCAATTCCTCCTTTGACGTCAGAAGCTCTTCGTTGGCGGACTGATATTCCTCATTGACCGAGAGAGCTTCCTCGTTGATGGCCTTTTGGTCTTCGCTTGAAATCTCGAGGTCGCGGATCGCGCTTTTGAGCTCGCTTCGCGTGGCGTCGAGCTCGCGCTCCAGTTCGATGATCCGGGGCGCATCGGCTTGATCGAACGATATTTCGGTCTTTGCTTCGGGTAATGGCTCATCGGTGAAGCAAACGAGAAGGAGCTCTTTTCCATCATTCTGGACCGGTTGGACGCAGATACTAAAGGCCAGGTCGGCCCCGTCGTCACGAATTATGCGGCCACCGGAAACAACCGTTCTTGCATTTGTCCGGCAAGCATCCTGGATTGCGGCGCGGAGCTTCGTCCGCACGCCGTCGCGGGCCATGGCGAAGAGATCGTTGGCGGGAACACCTGGCGCGACCTTGAGATATTTATCGGTTGGCCCAAGGAAATAGAGGCACTCGTATGCCTTATTGACCAAAATCGAGGCGGGAGCGTAGGTGTCCAACACGATACGGCGGCATAGATCGGCGAGAACCGTTTGACGCGGAAGAGACTGCTTGGCCTCCGACCGGCCCAGATTTCGCGGCGTGTCGATCAAACTCAGTGAAAATGGCAAACCGCTGGAGCGGACGGGCCCAACGCTTCGGTAAATGCGCTCCGCCTTGGCGACGACCTCAAATTTTCCGTCCATCGCGCCGGTTGTTTCCGCGCTTCCCAGAAGGAGAATTCCGCCGTCGCGAAGCGCGAAATGAAATAGCGCAATGACGTTTTTCTGCGCTTCCAAACCAAAATAGATCAGTAGATTTCGGCACGAGATCATATCGAGACGGGCAAAAGGCGGATCTGCAAGCAGGTCATGAACCGTGAAGACGACCGAGGCGCGCAACTCTGGCCGGATACGATAACCGTGTTGCTCCTTGATGAAGAACCTCTCGAGACGCGCGGGTGAAACCTCCGCCGAGATCGAATACGGATAAAAACCTTCCCGCGCGCGCGCGACGGCCTCCGGATCGGCGTCGGATGCAAATATCTGAAGCCGAACGTTGCTCTTTGTGTTCGACATTTCTTCCAGCAAGAGCATGACGAGGGAATATGTTTCCTCCCCGGTGCTGCAACCGGCGACCCAGATACGGAGCGGTTGGCCAGGCGCGTGATCGCGAAGAAGTTTGGGAATGGTCGTATTCGCCAGGTATTCGAAGACGGGTTGATCGCGGAAGAAGCTGGTTACATTGATAAGGAGGTCCGTCGCGAGACGATCGCGCTCATCCACATTCTCCTGAAGAATTTTGAAATAGGTCGCGATGTCGTCGCTGTCGATCGAGAGCATCGCCATGCGCCGGTGAACGCGCCTTTGCAACGTTCCTGGCTTGTAAAGTGTGAAATCATGCGCGGTCTTGCGCCGGAGGAGTTCGACGATTCGCGCGAGCACCGACGTTTCCTGTGGCGGCGAGCCCGGCTGTCGATGCGTCGGGCGATTGGGACCGAGCGAGTAATGGTCGGCGAGGGCGTCGTGCATGGCGGAGGTCTTAAGGACCGCATCGACCACGCCGGTCAAAATCGCATTCCGCGGCATGGGATCGAACGCGGCCTCCGAAGGGTCTTGGGCAATGACGAAACCGCCGGCCGCCTTGATTGCCTTGAGACCGAGACTTCCATCGCCACCCGCGCCCGAGAGAATGACGCAAGCCGCGCGGGGGCCGTAATTTTCCGCCATCGACCTGAGGAGAAAGTCGATGGGCATTCGCGCGCCGTGACGTTCTCTCGGTTGGGAAACGCACAACTTGTTATTCTTGACCGACAGATACGTCCCCGGCGAAATAACGTACAAATGCTCGGGCTCGATCTCCATGCCGTTTGCCGCTTCGCGAACAGTCATCGTGGTGTGGCTCGCCAAGAGGTTCGCCATCATACTTTCGTGCGCCGGGTCCAAATGGACGACGAGAATCAAGGCCATGCCTTGGCCAGATGGCCAAGCATTCAGGAAGTTTTTACAGGCTTCGAGTCCGCCCGAAGAGGCGCCAATCCCGATGACTGGAAAGCTGGCGGACGATGAAGGCACGTTGGCGGCCATGAGGCCGCGTTTGCGTCCCGGTCCGCGACCGCCCGTTTTGGTTCCGAGCGAACGGCTTCCAGTCATTGCAATGGTCTCAAATATCAGTTGTCGGGAGGACAACGTTCTGGAATTGTACCACGCCTAGTTCATAACGGTCATGCAATATGTTTGCCTCGGGAAGCATGCGGTTTGGCCATACCGAATGGCTTGCCTCGAATGTGTGACGGAACCGTTTGAAATTGCTCGAATGGTTGGTTCGATTCGGGCCGTGCCGCGATGGCTTTGCGCGGCGGTCCTTGGCAAAGACCATCCCCTAACGAAACCGCGCGTCCATCATGGTCTGAGATCGAGAGCGGTCGAGGATCACGTAAAGGCGTGGCTTAGCTAAATGAACCAGTAAGACCATGCGCGACGTAAAGCGGCGTCGCCCGAGGCGAACGTCTTACGCGTAATCAGATCCGTTATTTGATTACGACTTACAACGCGTATCGCTCGAGGATCCGCAAATAATTCGCGCGTGTATAGGCTCCTGGGTCGCGGCTCCGTTGCCAGCTCAACATGCCGCGCATCTCGCCGAGGGAGGCGATTTCGCGCTCGTCCATCCAGAGGCGCAGGCCTTGGACGAGCTTGGCCATATAGGCGATGTCGTGGCGCAGCAACGCCGATGTCGTCATGACGACATCGGCGCCCGCGAGAAGGCACTTGACGACGTCGTTTGATGTCGCGACTCCCGAGGAGGCGGCGAGCGAGGCGGGAATGCGGCCGGAAAGAATCGCAATCCAAAGAAGCGGCAAGCGCAATTCCGCCGGCTCGCTGAGTTCGAGGATGTTCGTCAGGCTCAGCTTGTCCACATCGATGTCGGGCTCGAGGAGCCGATTGAACAGCACGACTCCGGCGGCGCCATTCTCCACGAGCGTCGCCGCGAAATGACCGATGGAACTGAGATAGGCTGTCAGCTTGACCGAGACAGGGAGGCCGACCGAACCGCAGACGGCTTTCACGATCTCGATATAACGGGTCTCGACGTCGCGGCCCGACTCCGCCAGATTTGTCGGAATGTGGTACATGTTGAGTTCGAGCGCCGCGGCGCCCGCTTCTTCGACGAGTTTCGCATATTCGATCCAACCCGCCTTCGACGAGCCGTTCAGACTGGCGATGATCGGGATGGCGACGGCTTCCGATCCGCGGCGGATCAGATCGAGATAGCGCTCTGGGCCGATCCCGTACGGGCCGCTCGCCGCGGCGGGAAAATAGGTCAAGGCTTCGGGCGAACTCTCGGCATAGGCGTCGATCCGCGCATGATGGCGTTCCGCGTCGGCTTCGATCTGCTCCTCGAACAGGGAGGGCAGCACGATCGCGGCGGCGCCGGCATCTTCGAGACGGCGGAGATTGTCGATCTTGCTGTTCAACGGCGACGCCGAGGCAACGAGCGGGTTTTTCAGCGCGAGGCCGAGATATTTGGTGTCCAACGGCATGATCGGCTCCTAGGACTGGGGCGCGCCCGGGTGAAAGCGGCTGCCATCGCGGCTCGCGAGATCTTCGTATTGGCGATATTTCTCAATGATCGCGGCCTGCGCCATTTTCATCAAGGTTTCGGCTTCGTCGGGACGCGTCTGTGTCAGGGAGCTATAGCGGAGTTCGTTATAGGCGTAGCCCTTGAGCGGAATTCGCGGACGCGGCGAGTCGAGCCGGAACGGGTTCTCGCCGACGGTGCGCATCATTGGATTAAACCGGAACAACGGCCAATATCCGCTCGCGACCGCCAAGTCTTGCTGCTTCATGCCAAAGCGCATGTCGATGCCATGCGCGATGCAATGACTATAGGCGAGTATGAGCGAGGGACCCTCGTAAGCCTCGGCCTCGCGGAACGCTTGCAGCGTGTGTTGCGGATTGGCGCCCATCGCGACCTGCGCGACATAGACGTTGCCGTAGGCGATTGCCTGCAGCGCCATGTCCTTGCGGGCGGTCCGTTTGCCCGAGGCCGCGAACTTCGCCACGGCGCCGAGCGGCGTCGCCTTCGAAGCCTGGCCCCCGGTGTTGGAATAGACCTCGGTGTCGAGCACCAGCACGTTGACGTCGCGGCCAGTGGCGATCACGTGGTCAAGCCCACCATAGCCGATATCATAGGCCCAGCCGTCGCCGCCGACGATCCAGATGCTGCGGCGAACCAGATGGTCGACCACCGACAACAGATCGAGCGCGAGCGGCTCCTTGAGGGTGAGCAGCCGCGTCTTCAATTGGGCGACGCGGATTCGTTGCGCGCGGATGTCGGATTCCTTGATCTGGGGAGCCTTGGCGATCGCCTCGGCGAGATCGGGCCCCACCTTGTCCGCCAAGCCGGCCAATAGTGTCAGGGCAAGTGAAAGGTGCTTGTCGGCGGCGAGCCGGAAGCCGAGCCCGAATTCGGCATTGTCCTCGAACAGCGAATTCGACCAGGCGGGCCCACGTCCTTCGGCGTCCTTGGTCCACGGCGTGACCGGCAGATTGCCGCCATAGATCGACGAGCAACCCGTCGCGTTGGCGACTTGCAGGCGATCGCCGAACAACTGGCTGAGCAGTTTGAGATAAGGCGTTTCGCCGCAGCCGCCGCAGGCGCCCGAGAATTCGAACAGAGGCTCGAGAAACTGCACGCCGCGGACGTCGGCGAAATCGACGCGGGCGCGATCGTTGACCGGAAGGGTTTCGAAGAACGCGATATTGTCACGCTGCTCCTCGAGCATCGGGAGTTTATCGGCCATGTTGATGGCCTTCACCCCGGCCTCGCGGGGGCTGATCGCCGGGCACGCCTCGACGCATAGGCCGCATCCGGTGCAGTCCTCGACGTAGAATTGCAGCGTGAAGCGGGCTTCGGGATAACCGCGCGCGTTCACCGGAGCGGATTGGAACGCGGCCGGGGCGGCCGCCAATTTCTCCTCGTGATAATATTTCGCGCGAATGACGCTGTGAGGGCAGACGAAGCTGCATTGGCCGCACTGAATGCAGAGATCGCTGCGCCATGCCGGAACAATCTCGGAAACATTGCGCTTCTCGAACGCCGACGTGCCGGACGGAAAGGTCCCGTCCGCCGGGATCAGGCTGACCGGGATATCGTCGCCCGCGCCCGCGAAAATGCGGGCCGTCACGGCGTGGACGAAGTCCGGCGCATTCGCCGGAACCAGCGGTGGCATCGCGGTTCGGCTCGAGACCGCCTCCGGGACCTTGACTTCGCAGAGTCGGGCCAGCGTCCCGTCGACCGCGGCGAAATTCTTGTCGACGACGGATTGTCCCTTGCTTCCGTAGGTCTTGCGGATGGCGCCCTTGATATGGGCGATCGCCTCGTCATGGGGCAGGACACCCGAGATGGCGAAGAAGCACGTTTGCAGAATGGTGTTGGTCCGCTCCCCAAGCCCAACCTCGCGCGCCACCGCCGAGGCGTCGATGACGAACAGGCGGAGCTTCTTGTCGATGATCGTTTGCTGCACCGGACGCAGCAGACGATCCCAGACCTCCGTTGCCGAATAGGGCGCGTTCAGCAGCACCGTGGCGCCCGGTGCCGCGACGCGCAGCAGGTCCTGGCGTCTAAGAGCCACGAACTGGTGACAGGCGACGAAGCTGGCCTGAGCGATGAGATAAGGCGCGTGGATTGGTTCGGGACCAAAGCGCAGATGCGAGATCGTCTGGGCTCCCGACTTATGCGAATCGTAAACGAAATAGCCCTGGGCATAAAGACCCGCGTCCTCGGCGATGATCTTCACGCTGTTCTTATTGGCGCCGACCGTCCCGTCCGCGCCGAGGCCGTAGAAGACGGCACGGACGACGTCGCTCTTCTCGATCATGAAGCTTTCGTCGATGGTCAGGCTCGAATGACTGATGTCGTCGTTGATGCCGAGCGTGAAGCTCGTCCGCGGCTTGTCCGATTTGAGCTCGTCGAAGGCTGCCTTGGCCATCGCCGGCGTGAAATCTTTTGAAGATAGGCCGTACCGGCCGCCGATCACGCGCGGCATTGTCGCGCGCTCGCCTCCGGCGACGGCGCCGGCCAAAGCCGTCACCACATCTTGGAACAAGGGTTCGCCGGTCGCGCCAGCCTCTTTCGTCCGGTCCAAAACCGCGATCCCTTGGACGGAGGCGGGCAATGCGGCGAGCAAATGCGAGACCGAGAAGGGGCGATAGAGGCGCACCTGAATGACGCCCACCTTTTCGCCAGCGGCGCGGAGCGCGGTCGCGGCGGCGCGCGCGGTTTCCGCGCCGGATCCCATCAGGATCAAAACGCGGGTCGCATCCGCGTCGCCTTCGTAGTCGAACAGGCGATAGGCGCGGCCGGTCATCGCGGCGAAGCGCGACATGGCTCGCTCGAGAATTCCGGGCACCTTGTCGTAGTAAGGCGTTACGGCTTCACGCGCTTGGAAAAAAGTGTCCGGGTTTTGCGCGGTGCCGCGAATGAAGGGATGCTCGGGATTCAAGGCGCGCCCGCGGTGGGCGCGCACGAGATCGTCATCGATCATCGACCTGATGTCGGCGTCGCTCAGCAGGTCCAGCGTGTTGAGTTCATGCGACGTCCGAAACCCGTCGAAGAAATGCAGAAACGGAATCCGCGATTCGAGCGTGGCGACTTGCGCGAGCAAGGCGGAGTCATGAGCCTCTTGAACCGAGCCCGAGCAAAACAGCGCAAAACCAGTGGGACGCGCGGTCATGACATCCGCATGATCGCCGAAGATCGACAGCGCCGAGGTCGCGAGCGAACGAGATGCGACATGGAACACGGTCGAGCTCAGTTCGCCAGCGATCTTGAACATGTTTGGTAGCATCAGCATCAGGCCTTGCGACGCCGTAAACGTCGTCGTCAGCGCGCCCGATTGCAGGGCGCCGTGGACAGCCCCGGCGGCGCCCCCTTCGGCCTGCATTTCTTGCACGACCGGGACATTGCCCCAGATGTTGACGAGGCCGTCGGCCATCCACTGATCGGCCATGTCCGCCATCGGCGAGGAGGGCGTTATCGGAAAGATCGCGCAGACCTCGTTGATGCGGTAGGCGACATGCGCGACGGCCGTGTTGCCGTCCATCGTGGTTCGTGTGCTCATTGGGCGGCATCCAGGGCGTGAGAAGGTTCGGGGATCATCGCCATCGCGTCGCAGGGGCACTGCTCGACGCATACGGCGCAGCCGGTGCAAAGATCCAGGGCGACTTTGTAACCCCGGGTCGGGCCGAGTTTGACGATCGCGGTTTCAGGGCAGGCCGCCAGACAATTGTCGCATTCAAAACAGTTTCCGCAGGAGAGACAGCGGCGCGCCTCGTGCAAGGCCGCCGCCTCGTTCAGTCCCGCGGTGACCTCTTCGAAACCAATCCGCGCGGTGACGGGAACTTCGCGTTGCGTGGAGGGAACCGCATCGCTGTAGATCGGCAAATGCAGATCCGCGAACGTCACGATGGGATGTTTCTGTGGCGGCTGGTAAGACTGCTTGCGCAACCATCCGTCGATGTAGCGGGCGGCCTTTTTTCCGTGGCCGGTTGCGATGGTGACGCTACGGACGCCCGGCACCATGTCGCCGCCACCGAAAATCCCGGTCTCGCCGGTCATCATATCGGGGCCGACGACCACCGTGCCGTCCGGACGGAATTCGATTCCGGGGACGCGGCGGAGAAAGTGGCTGTCGGTATCCTGGCCGAGAGCCAGCACCACGGCATCGGCGGAAAGAGTTTCGATCTCCCCGGTCGGTTGCGGGTGGCCGTTTTCATCGATCGCCATGCGCTCGACGGTGAGTTCCGTCCCGGCGATTTCCTTGATCGTCGTGAGCCATTTGATCTTGACGCCTTCAGCCAGCGCCTCGTCCGCCTCGAATTCGTGCGCGGGCATGTGCGACCGGTCGCGCCGATAGACGATCAAGGCCTCCGTGGCGCCCAAGCGATGAACGGTGCGGGCGGCATCCATCGCCGTATTGCCCCCGCCATAGATGATCACGCGGCGTCCGAGCAGCGGGCGCTCTCCCGCGTTCACGTCGCGGAGAAGACTCACGGCGTCGAGCACATGCGCGGCGTCACGGGCCGGGATCTCCACATGGTGCGAGAGTTGGGCGCCGATCGCGACGAAAACCGCATCGAACCCGCCAGCGTCACGTTCGGCGAGCAGGTCCTCCACCTTATGGTTCAAGACGATCTTGACGCCCATCGCCTCGATACGGCTGATTTCGGTCATCAGGATGTCGCGAGGCAGCCGGTAGGCCGGAATGCCGAAATGCAGCATGCCGCCCGGCAGCGGGCCGGCTTCGCGGATCTCCACCTGATGACCAAGCCGGGTCAGATGATAAGCCGCCGATAATCCGCTGGGACCCGCGCCGACGACGAGGACGCGCTTGCCCGAGGGTTCCGCCTCCACCTTGATCGACCAATTTTCCTCGGTGGCTTTATCGCCGAGGAAGCGCTCGACGGCATGGATGCTGACGGATGTGTCCAAATCGCCGCGATTGCAGCTCTCCTCGCAGGGGTGATAGCAGACCCTGCCGTGGATGGCCGGAAAAGGATTGTCGCGGATTAGCCTCTGCCAGGCCGCGTGGAACTTGCCCGCTTGGGCTAGGCCGAGCCAACCTTGGATGTCCTCGCCCGCCGGGCACGCGTTGTTGCAGGGCGGTAGACGATCGACATAGACGGGACGGGCGCTGCGCACCGGGCCAGTTTCTTGCCGACGGGTCATATCGACCAGCGGACTCATATCTCGCGTGAAGCCGTTCATGACAGCACCTTTAATGGAGGAAGCGGGGCAGGGACACTTCGCGCCGCCAGCGGGGCTCGCCGGGAACGCAGGCCAAGTCGAATACCGGTCCGTTTTTTAGAACGCCTGCCAACCGCCTACTTTGATGGACATCAAGGATAAGTCCGTTTCCGAGAGGAAGTCTGCCACGAATACGGGCCACGTCAATGCGCTTGGCGTGCAGCCGACCCGGTTTCCCGAATGAAGAAGGCGAGGATCATGGCGACGACGATCGCGGCGATGCCGGTGGCGCCACCCTTGGTGAAGGTGTCGAGCGAGAGCGCCCCGCCTCCGGCGAGCTTTTGCAACAACCAGCCATAGGCCGGCGCGGCAAAAGCGCTCATCACGAAGACGATGAAGTTGATCGCTCCCGTCGCGCTTCCCTTCACTTCGTCTGGATTGACCTCCTTGATGATCGAATAGGGAATCATGGCCGCGCCAGATCCGATTCCGAGCAGAAGGCCGAGGAGATACGGAGGAGCGCTGTTGGGCGGCAGATAGAGGATTGCCAAAGCCGCGACGAGCATCAGCGCCATGCCGGCAATCAGCACGGGCTTCCGGCGTCCCATATGATCGGCGATATATCCAAGCAACGGGCATCCGATCACCCAGCCGAGCGGGACCATGGACGCGCGGTTGACGGCCTCGGCATAATCGATGTGCCAGCCCTGACGGAGAAACGACACGCCCCAGATCATGTCGCCGACCGTCGTCGGCAGGAATAAAAGACCGGCGCACAAGCCGCACAAATACGATTGTGGATTGCTCAGCACCGTCTTGTAGGGATCGAACATCCGCCAGATGCTCGTTTTCGCGTGCTCCGACACGTCCTGGCGCGGGGTCAGGATCAGCAACGCGACAGCGATCACGATTGTGACGATGCCGGCATAGATCCAGAACTGCTGCCAAGTGATCGGCCCATGGACAAGCGGCGCGACGATGAATTGCCCGGCCGAGCCGCCCAGCATGCCGAGACATTGCGTAAAGCCGATCGCGGTTGCGAGATAGCGCGCTGGCAAACCATGGCTCGCGAGATACACCGCGCCCACGAAGGCGAAGGCCGCGCCGGCGCCTTGGAATAAGCGTCCGAGACTTGCGGCCCAGCTTATGCCTAATCCAAACATAATGATGCCGACGGCAAGGCAAAGGACACCAGTCGGAATCGTATATTTGGCGCCCCAGCGATCAAGCGACGCGCCGGCGATGATCGCGAATGTTGAATAGGTATAATAATAAAGCCCGAGCAGGGAGCTTATACCGAGCGTCGTCAAACCAAAAGCCGCCGTAAGTTCCGGCACCATGACGCTCGGAGCCGACCGCACGGCGTATTGCATGAAATAGAATACGAGGCTCAGGGCCCAAGCGGCGACAAACGCGGCGCGAAATCCGCTTCCCGCTGATATTTTCTGTCCGCGGATTGGAATTGCTTGTCCGGTCATTTGTACCTCCCTCGCACGGGGCTTGGCGCGACAGATGCCAAACTAGTGGAGTGATAGCACGTTTGCGTTGATTTCAATCAAAGGCGCCTTCAGTCTTATGGCCGAATTCCGAACGACGACGAACCCGAATTTAGGATCGGACTAACGCCGAGAGACGGCGGCAATCGTTGGCATTGCGGGCTCGAAACGCGAAGGCGTGCGATGGGCCAAAGCGTATCGTGTCTTGACCAATTCGTGACACGCGCTCCGGAAGTCGAGGGTGCGTCGCGTTGAGCAACATGTCGCCATGCCTAGGGTCACTCGAGAGCTTCGCGTGACCGAAATGTTTGGTCTTGAACCTGTGCGCGCGATTGAAGCCGCTGCGTCGGCGCGAAATCAGCTATGTGCGCGGACAAGACCGTGTGTCATGACGCCGAACAGAGATTGTCTTGCGGCGCGACAAACCTCTTTGCCATGGAACCCGTCGCGGCGGAAATCTAGGCGATCCTAAGACGGCGAAATAGCGGAACCTTCACCAAATCCAACATGATGGCGAAGGCGATAGCCGCGGCAAGCGTTCCGGCCACGATCGAGGTCGGCAAAGGCGTCATCGCAATTCCCGCGATGGCCAATGTCGAAGCGATCGTAATATCGGCTATTGACGATAAAATGAGCCAGGAGCTTGGGCGAGAGGACCAGAGATGACGCCGCTCCCGATTGGTATAGGTCGTCGCCTGGTTGCCAAACACAATGATAACAAAAGCAAACGTTCTCAGGGCGTCGATGCCGAGCCCCATTTCATAGGCGCCGAAAGCAAGAAGGGATGTGCAAAAGACCAGCTGGCCAAGTCCCATGCTGACCCCCGCGATCGTCAGATTGCCAATCTTCCACGCGTTCGGCATCGGCGACGGCCGGACATTGTCGGTCGTCAACGCCATGCCGAGAAAGTCGCCGGTGATCATGACGAGGACCATGAGCAAAGGCGTCAGGATCGCATGCCCCGTCATGATCAGGCCAACGGCCAGGAAGAGGACTTGCACGGTCTTCTTGGTGATGGAATTCAGTGCGTAACTCAGAATGCGTTGGAAGGTCACGCGACCTTCCCTCACGGCGGCGACGATGCCGGCGAGGCCGGACTCGGTCAGCACCATGCCCGCGGCCGATTTGGCGACATCGGTCGCCGTCGAGACCGCGATACCGATCTGCGCTTGGCGCAGCGCGGGTGCGTCATTGGCCCCGTCGCCGCACATTCCGGTTGTATGACCGCTCTTCTGGAATGCCTTGACGAGCTTGTACTTATCCTCGGGCAGGACGCCGGCGAAGACCGCGTAATCCTCGGGGCGGACAACGTCGGGGATCGTCCCTGGCGGACAGATGGCGCCCTCGAGCCCCACTGCCTTGGCGACGATGGCCGCGGTCGCCGGCGCGTCGCCCGTGACCATCACGGTGCGTACACCCAACCCATGCAGTTCGGAGATGAGCGCCGCCGAGTCCGCGCGGGGCGGATCACTAAGCGCAATGAGCCCCGCCAGTTTCATTGCCGCGGCCGGTCCGGCGGCGACCGCCAAAACTCTGAAACCGTTTTCTTCGAGCCGGTTCTCCGCCGCGTTCGCGGCCGCTGACGAGGGCGCCAAGCCAATCACCACGGCAAAGGCGCCCTTCACGATGCGTTGTTCCGCGCCGTCTGGCCCCTTCGCTGTCGCCTCGGACATTTTGCTCGCCGGATCGAATGGGGTAAACGTGACCACGCTTGGAACGTCGGAGAGGGCCTTTCTCGCCGCCGCGGCCGCGCGAATAGCACCATCGACCGGATCTTGCCCACCATCGGAACTGGCTAGCGCGGCGAGCCCCAGAACATGCGCCTCGTCGAAACCGGGCATGGCATGGACGGAAGTCACCGTCAGCTCGTTGCGCGTCAACGTGCCAGTCTTGTCGGAGCACAAGACATCCATTGTTGCCACTTCATCGACCGCGGAAAGGCGGGTCGGAAGAACACCTCGTTTAGCCAGGGCCCGCGCGCCGAGCGCCGCCGCGAGGGTGAACGTCGCCGGCAGCGCGACCGGTATCGAAGCAAGGACAGCCGTCAAGACGAGGGGGATGATTTCGGCGAACGGCATCCCGAGAAAAACGGCGTAGGCCACGAGACCCACGATGACGACGCCGTTGAACGCGGCCAAATTGCGCACGACGGACAGAACCGCCTTCTGCTGGGTGCTGACGACATGGGCGGTGCGGATAAGCTCCGCGGTACGGCCGAACTTGGTGCTTATGCCGGTCGCGGTGACTTCGGCGACGGCCTCGCCGCGCCGGACCAGGGCCCCCGCATAGGTCTGGACCCCCGCGCCGGCTTCGATCGGGATCGATTCGCCGGTGAGCATGGACTGATCGAGCAGAACTTCTCCTTCGGAGATATGCACATCCGCGGCAACCACGCTACCCAGGGAAAGTTTCACCACGTCGCCTGGCACCAGCTCGGCGGCTAGAACCGTTTTCCATGCGCCGTCGCGACGGACCGAAGCGTTGAGCGCGAGCCGCGACCGCAGCGCCGCGAGGGTCGCCTGGGCACGACTCTCTTGGAACAGCCCGAGCGCGGCATTGAACACCAGGAGACCCGCGATGATCGCAGCCTCGACATATTTGCCGAGTCCCAACTGGAGCACAATCGCGGCTTCGAGCATCCATGGAACCGGCGCCCAGAATTTTTCAATCGCCAAACGCAACGGATGCAGGCTCGTGTCCGGCACCGCGTTGGGGCCGAACTTTTCCAACCGGGCGCGCGCCTCGCCGCTCGTCAGGCCCTTCAGCGGACCAACATCGGCGGCCGCGGCCGGTTTAGGCGGTAAAGTCGTTTCAGCGGAGGGCCGCGTGGCCATGGTGCTCGTCTCCAGCCCTATTTGGGCATGTGCGTCGGATCCGCGCCGTCGGGCAATACGCGTTCTTGCCGGCCAGCATGTTTCCTAGGCCACGACTTTCCTAGGCCACGACGTGATAGCCGGCGTCGATATAGGCGATATTTCCCGTAATCGCTTTGGCGGCGTCGCTCGCGAGGAATGCGGCGTAGGCGCCAACGTCATCGAGCGTGACCAACCGGTGCTCGGGCGCCTCGCGAACCGCGCGCTCGAGCAACTCGTCGAAGTGCTCGATTCCGGAGGCCGCGCGGGTTTTTACCGGACCGGGGGATAGCGCGTTGACCCGAATCCCCTCCGGCCCGAGTTCCACGGCCATATAGCGAACCGCGGCTTCGAGCGCCGCCTTGACCGCGCCCATGATGTTGTAATGTGCGATCGCTTTTTCCGCCCCATAGTAGCTCATGGCGAGCAAGCAGCCGCCCGCCGTCATCAGCGGCTCGCTAAGCTTCGCCATTCGCAGGAAGGACTGTACGGAGACCTCCATGGCGAGTGCAAATCCCGCGGCCGAGCAATCCGTGACCCGTCCTTGCAGATCTTCCTTCGGCGCATAAGCGATCGCATGTTGCACGAAGTCGAGGCGTCCCCAGTCCGTGGCGATGCGCGCGTAAACAGCCTCGAGTTGGCCGGGGATGGTGACATCGCACGGCATGATGATCGTGCTCCCTAGCGCATCCGCGAGCGGACGCACATAGGGCTCGGCCTTGGCGTTGAGATAAGTGATGGCGAGTTCGGCGCCCGCGGCACGGAATTGGCGCGCACACCCATAAGCTAGGCTATGCTCATTGGCGATTCCGATGACAAGGCCTTTTTTGCCGCTCAGCATAACCATGTTATTCTCCTGGATGGGAATAGCTTCGACTGAGGTTCTTCGCTTTTTTGTTTTGATGAAACCGATGCCGGTTCTGGCAAAGCGATCCCAATTCAGTGCAAACAGCGTCCGGTTTCGCGGCGGCGCTGGTGTCGAAATGCGTGCCGGGATGGCGAAGATGCCGCCAGCTGCTCCACACGAACGGCCGGAGTCGCGAATAACTGGCCCGGTGATGGAAATCCCCGGCGCGGTGGGCCAGATGCCCGCGCTGGCGATCAGACGCACCTGTGTCAAAAATTACTCTCGCATCGACCTTTGGCACAAGGGCGGCACGTGCCGTTGCCGCGCTCGGACCCTCGTCAGAGGATGACGAGCTGATTGCGCGCCGGAACCTTGAACGCGGGGAGTGACAGTCCGATGACTTGTCGGCGCCCGGCATCCAACGCGAGGGCGCAATGCTGGCCGAGCGCGCGGCGCGGCGCTGGCGCTTTATCCGGCGGTCGCGCCGCCGGATAGGTTTTGGAGTTACGCCGACGGCCGCCACTCTGAGAACAGGCGGTCCACGTCAGGATCGGCGCCAATCATATCAGTAGCGGCAATGACGATGACCATAGCTGTTATAATAGCAACGGTGATGGTGATAGTAGCCCGGCCGGATTCCGAGAGCGCCGTTCACGGTTCCGACGCCCGCGCCGACCGCCCCGCCAACGACCGCGCCGACCGGCCCGGCGGCGCGATCACCCTCATGCGCGCCTTCCCTGGCTCCGTTGACGAGGCCCTGTGCCTGCGCGCCGACCGGCAAGCAAGCGAGAGCCAAAAAAGTTCCGGCGAGAATGAAGTTTAATTTCATCTGGGTATCTCCTCAAAAAAGCATCAGCCAATATATGTCGTCCAGAAATCGCAGGGCAAGTGGCATTTAGACAATTATTTTTAGGATTTTTGTTCGCGGGACCGATCAACGATTAAATACACCGCGCGCGTTTAAGAGGGTATTCAGCCCAGGCGAGTTATGTCGGAGGATAAACCGGCGCCCTGATACGAACAAATCATAATACTTCTTCGGGATCCACGAAGCGGACGTCTCGAGAAACGAGCTGACGCAATAAGCCGTGGCGCGATAAAATAGCGACCGTCGCAAAAGTTACCGTTTGACGAGGGTGTACCATCAAAGGTCGCTGCCCGTTTCGGGAACGATGTCGGAACGTGAGTGTTTTCCGAGTCTAGCCATAGGTTGTGGACATCGTAACTAAATTTTCGAAAGCTCAAAGTTTTGGTTTTTCGGTTCCGTAACGGGGCCGGGCAACAGGATCCTGACAAAACCCGTGAAGGAAAGAAGTGCCATGCGCAAGACCGGTATTCGCGTCGTCGCCATCCTGGCTACGCTCATCATCGCGCTCGCATCGCCCGCGAATGCGGCAAACAAAGGCGGCGGCGGCGGTCACGGCGGTGGTGGCGGGGGACATGGCGGCGGCGGCGGTCACGGTGGTGGCGGCGGCGGTCACGGTGGTGGTGGCGGGGGACACGGCGGTGGTGGCGGGGGACATGGCGGTGGCGGACATGGTGGCGGCGGTCACGGCGGCGGCGGGAACCCAGCTGTTAGAACCGGCGGGGGCGCAACGACCAGCGCGCACGCGCATGCGGGTGTTAGGTCCAATGCCGTGCGGAGGTCGTTGAAATCTCGCGCGTTCGCCCACTCGTTGCAAAACACGAAGACGTTTCATGATCCACACTCGCGGGCCTCTCTCACCGCCCGCGCCGCGATGGCGGGGTCGCGCCACGGACGCGGCGGCGGAAACGGTTGGTGGCGGCATGGGAACGGCGGATATGGATGGGTCGGACCGATTTTCTGGCCGTTTGCCTATTATGACCTTTATGACTACGCGTTGTGGGGCGATGGCTACGACGACTCGTTTTGGGGCTATGGCTATGGCGACGTCTACGCCGGCTTGTTTTCACCCTACAGCTACGATGCTTTGACCGGCTATCTGCCGCAATCCGCCAATCCCAGCGTGCCGGGACAAGCGCCGGCTGCGTCCACGGCGCCGGATTCGAGCGCCAACCAGCTCGCGGTGATGTGCGGCAACGATACCCGTGACGTCGCGGGTCTCGCCATCGACCAATACCAACAGGCGATTCAACCCAATGACGCGCAACGCGCCGCGCTCGACGATCTCGCTGCCGCCTCGCTCAAAGCGTCCCAGGATATCAAAGCCGCCTGCCCGGCAAATATAGCATTGACCGCGTCCGCGCGGCTCGCCGCCATGCAAACGCGCATCGAGGCGATGGTCGCGGCCATCGCGGCTATTCAGCCGCCGCTCGAGAAATTCTATGGCCTTTTGACCGATGACCAAAAGGCCAAGCTCACCGCGCTCGGCGAGGAGAAGCGCACGAGCCAAGCGGCCAACACCGGTGGCTCGCTTGCCCCGACATGTGGTTCCGGGCAATCCACGGCGACCGGTTGGCCCACCGCCGAGATCGAGCAGACGGTGCACCCGACGGATGCCCAGCGCGCGAAACTCACCGCGCTCGAAGCCGCCACCGCCAAGGCCGCGGATCTGCTCAAGAGCGCGTGCCCAACTGGCAGCCCGCTCACGCCGCCCGCGCGGCTCGCGGCGGCCGGACAACGTCTCGAGGCCTTGCTCCAGGCGATCAAGACGGTTCGTCCGGCGCTCGACGATTTCTACGGATCGCTGAGCGACGAGCAGAAGGCCCAATTCGACGCGATCGGTCCGCGGCTGACGAGCGCGTCCGATCAATCAAGTGCGCCGGCGCGGCGGGTTCATCGGCGCCGATACGGCGTGGGACACGCTTTGCGGCGCCTTCTTGGAGACTTCTGAAAAGCGGCGGGCGCAGCCCATGGCTCGCCCGCCGTCCGCGCGAAATGTGCCGGCGCGGCGGGCCTCCACGAAAGTGGTCCACTTTTTAAGTTCGTTTTCTCGTGGATTTCCCCATGCTGAAGGAGGACGTTTGCGGTGAAGACGAAGCGATCCCGCGCCAACGTTTTTGAGGTCTGGCGTGCCGGGCTCCAGCCAGATCTACTCGCCGCGTTCCGGCGTCTGAACTTCGGCGATTGGTTTCCTGAAGATCGCTTGTTTCCACAAGGGACCGACGAAGATTCCGCGACCGTGGCCGCCATTCGACGCATCCGCGCGAGGTTTCAAAACGGTCGGGCGTCGCGTCGTGGAGCCGGATCTATAATAGTTTCGACTGTCAAAGTAGATCATACAATTGGATTGAGCCCATTAAGTGTGTCGCGTTTCGGAAATGAATTAAAAATGTCACAATTCGCCTGGCGAAAATAAAACGCGCCTCGGGTTTTGCGTCCCTTTCGCCTGTCCTCATCATGCCGTTCTTTTCAAAAGTCTTTCTCGGACCATGCCGCTGGCGCGTCGACGTTGCCTGAGCGATCCACGTTATATATGGTCAGTCGGAACCGGCGTCCTCTTTCGAAGGCTTGGAATCCCGCCATGCAGCCGAAGTCCTACGCAACATCCGTGGCCATCGGCGTTTGGATGGCCGGACTGCCAAACGGGTCTCTCTTCCCGATTTGGTTCGGCTCATGAACCTAGGTTGTGCCGAGGCGGTGGGCCGCATTGTCGAGAGCTTCGGGTCCGACCGGAGCCGGCTGATGGACATGGTTCAGGCGGTTCAGCAGCGTTTCGGTCACGTTGGCGACGAAGCGGTCCAGGCGCTCGCGGCGGCGCTCGGCATTCACGCCGTCGAAATCGAGGACATGGTGTCCTTCTATGCCTTTCTCGATCGTGAACCGCGCGGCCGCAACAGAATCCGCCTCTCCAAGACGCCCATCTCCATGATGAAGGGCGCTGATGCCGTCGCCCAGGCCTTCGAGCAGGCGACCGGCGTCTCTCTTGGAGGGACATCGCCCGATGGCGCTTTCACGCTCGAATGGACGAGCGACATCGGCATGGCGGATCAGGAGCCGTCCGCCCTGGTCAATGGGATGGTCTTGACCGCGCTCACGCCAGCGGACGTGCCCGCGATCATCGCGGCGCTGCGGACATCCGCCGACCCGGGC
>JARLIW010000236.1 GCA_031291515.1 Beijerinckiaceae bacterium
GCCTCGGGTTCGATCGTCAGATTGGCCCGCTTCAGCTCGGCGTCGAGGAGCCGCTGGATGTCTCGCGCATCATCGGCAGAACATTCGATCGAGGCGCCGAAGGATTGCTTTTCAACCCATCTGCGGACCGCGGCGTCCCGCCTGAGCTCGCCGGCCTGAAGGAGGATCGTTGTATCCGTCGGAGGCGAACGCTCGATATTTTCAAGCGCGGGTAGAATCGATTTCGCGCCCAGGCTGATGCGAATGGCGCGGTAAGGCCCATCGAAAAGACCGATGGAATGCGCTTCGTCGGCGAGCATGAGAGGATCGGATGCGATCGCGTCGCCGGAAAGATCGATGATATGGGCCGATTGCCGGCGGTCCTCGGCGATGGAGGCGAGCAGCCCCTGGGACCGCTCGATGATCAAGCCTTGGTCGGCCCCGAAAACGAGAAACAGAAAATGAGCACGGTCCGGACGGGCGATATAGCGTTCCGCGTCCTTATGCGCGATGGCGGCCATCAGGACCCGCGGGTGGCGAGGGCGGCTGCGATGCGGGTGCGGATTTGGTCCGCAAGGACCTTGGCGTTGCGAATTTCGGCGTCTCGCGCGGCCCGGACGTTGGAGAGCCTCTGGCTGGAGCGGTCATAAACGACAAAATTGGTGACGTTGCCGCTCGCGATCGGTTCGTTGCTTCCGGCGATCGGAACGAGACGATAATCGACGTCGACGTTGACATCGCCCGCCTGGGCCTCGCCCGTGACCGTATTCACGATCGGCGTGCTGAGACGCTCGTGGACATTGACCACGAGACGATATTTGGGCGTCGGCGACGAACCTGTGCCGTTAAGGGCGAAGATCAGTTCGTTTTCGAGATAATGCCCGATTCGATCGGGAATCGGCTCGACCTTGATGGCCTGCATTTCCGGCACGATCGAGCCGCCACCGATCCTGGATCCGTAAAGCGGTTCGACGCAGCCCGATAATCCGACGACGAGCAGGAGGGGTAAGGCGAGTCCTGTTGCGGTTTTCCGAGCCCTGGCCATAACGTTCCGATCAGACGACGACATTGACGATCCTTTGCGGCACGACGATGATCTTCTTCGGCGCCCGGCCTTCCAAAGCACGCTGGACACTCTCCAGACTCAACACCGCCGCCTCGATCTCACTCACAGTTGCGTCGCGGGCGATCGTCAAATCCGCGCGTTTTTTCCCGTTCACTTGCACCGGAAGCATTAGCACGTTGTCCACGACAAGAGAACGATCAGCCGCCGGCCAGGGCGATTCGGCGACCGGGATCGTCTCCCCGAGCTCCGCCCAGCATTCCTCGCCAAGGTGAGGCATCATCGGCGCAAAAAGGTGAACCAAAATCGTTCCGGATTCCTTAAATGCGGCCCGAACGTCGTCGCCGGACTTTTCCGTGTCGACCGAGCTGAGAAGGGCTGTCAGCTGATTGGCGAGATCATAGACCTGGGCGACGCAACGGTTGAAGCGAAGCCGCTCCAGATCTTCTTCCGCCTTGATCAGGCTTGCATGGGCCGCGCGCCGGACGCTCAGGTCGAATTCGCCGTGAGCCCCAACCTTGGGCGCGTCGCGACTGAAATCGGCGATCTCGCCGATCAGGCGCCAAAGGCGCTGCACGAATTTGGCCGCGCCCTGAACGCCCTCTTCGGTCCAGATGACGTCACGATCCGGCGGCGAATCGGACAACATGAACCAGCGGGCGGTGTCGGCGCCATAGGTCGCGATGATGTCGTCGGGATCGATCGTGTTCCGCTTCGATTTCGACATCTTCTCGATGGAGCCGATATCCACCGGCTGGTTGTCGTCCAGCGAAAAAGCGCGACGCTCGGCGCCAACGGTCTCGAAACGAATTTCGGTCGGAGAAAGCCAGCCGCCGTCGGGCGCCCGATAGGTTTCGTGAACGACCATGCCTTGCGTGAACAGACCGGCGAACGGCTCCTTGACGCCGACGTGGCCCGTTTCCTTCATGGCGCGCGTGAAGAAGCGCGAATAGAGCAGATGCAGGATGGCGTGCTCGATTCCGCCGATGTATTGGTCCACAGGAAGCCAATGATCGACGAAATCGCGCGTCGTTGGCGACGTTTCGTTGGTCGGATCGGTGAAGCGCGCGAAATACCACGACGAATCGACGAATGTATCCATGGTGTCCGTCTCGCGCCGCGCGGGACGACCGCATTGCGGACAATCGACATGTTTCCACGTCGGATGCCGGTCGAGCGGGTTGCCCGGAGCGTCGAAGGAGACATCCGAGGGGAGCGTGATCGGCAGTTGATCTTTCGGCGCCGGAACGATCCCGCAGACCTCGCAATGGATAATGGGAATGGGGCAGCCCCAGTAGCGCTGGCGGGACACGCCCCAGTCGCGGAGCTTGTAATTGACCTTCCGCTGGCCGCGCGGACGGCCATCCAGCAATTCGGATTCCAGCCGGCGGATGACCTCGTCTTGCGCTTCCTTGGGCGCCATTCCATCGAGGAAGCGGGAATTGACCAGCCGGCCGTCGCCGTCATAGGCGGTGTCGGCCAGGGAAAATGTCGCGGGGTCGACGTTGTCGGGACAGACCACGATCGTGTGGCCCAGGCCATAGGCGCGCGCGAAATCGAAATCGCGCTGATCATGGGCCGGACAACCGAAAATGGCGCCCGTGCCATAATCCATCAGAACGAAATTGGCGACGTAAACAGGAATCGACCATTGCGAATCGAACGGATGGAGCGCTCGCAAGCCGGTGTCGAAACCCTTCTTTTCGGCAGTCTCCAGCGCCGCCACCGAGGTGCCGATGCGGCGGCATTCCTCGATGAAGGCTCCAAGGGCCGGATTGTCCCCGGCCAGTCGGGTCGCCAACGGATGATCCGGCGACAGCGCGATGAACTTCGCTCCGAACAAGGTGTCGGGACGCGTCGTGTAGACCTCGATTTCGGACGCGGGAGCAGGCTGGGCCAGCCCGAACCGGACGAGCGCCCCTTCAGAACGTCCGATCCAGTTCTTTTGCATCAGCCGGACTTTTTCCGGCCAGCGATCGAGCGAATTCAGGGAGTCGAGCAGATCCTCGGAAAAGGCCGTGATCTGGAAAAACCATTGCGTCAGCTCTCGCTGCTCGACCAGCGCGTTCGAACGCCAGCCTCGGCCATCGATGACTTGCTCGTTGGCCAGCACGGTCTGGTCGACCGGATCCCAATTGACCTTGGCGTTCTTGCGATAGACCAGATCATTCGCAAGCATGTCGAGGAACATCGACTGCTGATGCCTGTAATAGCTCGGATCGCAGGTCGCGATCTCGCGCGACCAGTCGATCGAAAGCCCCATGCTTTGCAACTGTTTGCGCATGGTCGCAATGTTGGCGTAGGTCCATGTCGCCGGATGCGAGTTGTTGAGCCGCGCGGCGTTCTCGGCGGGCATGCCGAACGCGTCCCAGCCCATCGGATGCAAAACGTTGTATCCCTTCGCCCGCATCACGCGAGCAACCACGTCGCCCATTGCGTAGTTTCGGACGTGCCCCATGTGAATGCGGCCGGATGGATACGGAAACATTTCCAGCACGTAATATTTTGGCCGCGCATCCGCGTTGCTGGTCTGAAACGTCTCTCGTTCCCGCCAGATTTCCTGCCATTTGGGTTCGACTTCACGGGCGTTGTAACGCTCAGACCGCATTGCGATTTCCATTCCCACGCGACATCCGGATTTGCTCGCAATGAGCATGATTTCCGCGCAGTGGTCAATTGTTTAACTCGGACACGAAGACGCGTTCGCGCCGCGCTTGATTTGGCGAAATGAGGCTTCTAGATCTAACGCCGGGCGAACAAGCGAAAGCCGAAATCGGCTTTGGGCTTGGGCTCGACCCCCGCCGCCATGATGGCGGGAATTGGCACGCAAAGGCGATATCCCTTGGAATCAGCTTCCATCAGCCACCCCGCGCCCCCCGGACTGGCGGATGTTCGCGCCCGGATCAGTCGCGCCTGCAGGGACTTCGGCCGCCCGGAGGCGTCGGTCGAGTTGGTCTGCGTGTCAAAAAACTTCGCGGCGAACGACATCCTTCCCGTGCTGGCCGCCGGCGAAACATGCTTCGGCGAGAATCGGGTGCAGGAAGCCAGGGAAAAATGGCCCCAGCTGCGCGCGCAATATCCGGGCGTTACGCTGCACCTGATTGGTCCGCTGCAATCGAACAAGGCGGCCGAGGCGGTCGAGCTCTTCGATGTGATCGAAACCGTCGACCGGCCAAAAATCGCCATGGCGCTCAGCGACGCGATGCGGGCCAGCGGCAAGAATCCCGGATTGTTCATTCAGGTCAACACGGGCGAAGAACCGCAGAAGGCGGGGGTGGCGCCTCGCGATCTGGGCGCGCTGCTGGCGTTTTGCCGTGACGAGGCGCGCATCAAGATCAATGGACTGATGTGCATTCCCCCCGCCGATCAGCTGGCGTCGCCCCATTTTGCCTTGTTGAATCAATTGTCGAAGCAGTTCGGACTGGAAGAGCTTTCGATGGGCATGAGCAGTGACTTCGAACTGGCCATCCAGATGGGCGCGACGAAAATCCGTGTCGGCTCCGCGATTTACGGGGAACGTCGGACGAAAATCTGACCGACGACGAGTTGCGGACTTGGTCCCAACCGGAACTGGACTTTCCGCAAATCACCGGCGGCAAGCGCGACGCAGCCCGCCGTCGGCTGATAGCCGTCTTGCGCGACGTGAAGGAAAATGGCGCTGCCCCGTCCCACAATGCGGGGACAAAGATTGTAGTCCACGATTCCGACGAGGTCGTAGAGATCGTCATCCCGCCAAAGC
>JARLIW010000237.1 GCA_031291515.1 Beijerinckiaceae bacterium
CTCGCGCCGAAAGATCGCGGCGGGGCGCGGCTCGCGGCCGAACTGGAAGCCTTCGGTTGCGTCGTGCACGACGAAGCGCGCCGCCATCACCGGATCTGCACCGGCCTCAATCCCACCGATCCCGTGGGGATCGAGGAGGCCGTGCGTGAAGGCGCGCCGCGCTTCATCGAGGCGCTGGGTCTATGGTCGCAACCCGGCGTGTTCAGTTGGGACCGGATCGACCCCGGCAGCGCGCTTCTCATCCGCCATCTGCCCCCCCTTTCCGGGCGCGGCGCGGATTTCGGCGGCGGCACCGGCGTCTTGTCGCAAGCGATTTTGACGTCCCCCAAGGTGACCAAGCTCGGCCTTTACGATATCGACCGTCGCGCGATCGATGCGGCGACGCGCAACATCTTGGATGCGCGGCTTGATCCGCGCTGGGCCGATCTCCGCCAACCCGACCCGGCCCTGGCCAAGCTCGATTTCGTCGTCATGAATCCGCCGTTCCACGACGGCGGCGCCGAGGACAAGACGCTCGGCCAAACGTTCATTCGCCGCGCCGCCGAATCCTTGCGCAATGGCGGGCAGCTCTGGCTGACCGCGAACCGGCACTTGCCCTACGAAGCCGTGCTCAAACCCTTGTTCAAACACGTGACGGTGGTCGCCGAGGCCGCCGGCTACAAGATTTTCGAGGCGCGGAAATGAGCAAGGCCGCGGCGCCGGTCCGGCTCGATAAGCTGCTCGCCAATTTAGGCTACGGATCGCGCCGCGAGGTTCAGGCCCTGGTCCGCGCCGGCCGCGTCGTGCTCGACGGCGTCCCGGTCACGACCGCGGACGAACGCGTCGCCTTATCCCCGCAGCTGCCGCAACGCCTGTCGATCGCCGGCGTCCCCTGCGATCCGCCGCCGGGTCTCGTGTTGGCGATGCACAAGCCGTTGGGAATGACCTGCTCGCACAAGGAACCGGGACCGCTCGTCTATGATTTGTTGCCGCCGCGTTGGCGGTTGCGCGATCCCCCGCTGTCGAGCATCGGCCGCCTTGACAAGGACACGTCGGGCCTGCTGCTGCTGACCGATGATGGCGATCTCCTGCACAAGATCATTTCCCCCAAGGCGCGGATTTCCAAACGCTATCGCGCGACGCTCGCCAGGCCCCTGCGCGGCGACGAAGGGGCGCTGTTTGCCTCGGGCACGCTGACGCTGGACGGCGAAACCAAGCCGTTGGCGCCAGCCAAGCTCGAAATTCTTTCGCCGCAAAACGCGGAGCTGACAATCACGGAGGGCCGCTACCATCAAGTCCGGCGGATGTTCGCGGCGACGGGCAACCACGTGCTGAGCCTTCACCGCGATCGCATCGGCGCCTTGATGCTCGACCCGGCGCTGGACGCGGGCGCCATGGCGATCCTTGACGCGAATGCCGTGAAGCTCGTTTTTAACGATGAGAGTTAGCCCATTATTCATAATATATTTTAAGCGTAAACGAACTTCACTGAAATCGTCGAAACAACGAACACTATTGTTAAAGCACTTGAAGACTAGCCTGGGGCTCCGGTTCAATAGCGTGGAAGGAGCCCCGATGTATCCAGAAATTCTTCATCACATTGAACGGCTGCAAACCGAATTGGCGAATGCCGGCCAGAGCAGCCGTATTGCTCCGGTTGTGGCCGCGGTGGCGCAAATTGCGGCGGAGTTGCGGACCACCGTGCCCGGCGGACACCCGATTCCGAACCGCGACCCTCTGCCGAACGGACGAAATACCCCCGAATTTATACAGTCATGTTAACCATTTATTAACTAAACTGGCCTGACCGCTTGACCCTGACAGATCTGTTGCGCAACGTCGTTCCCACATGACCGGTGGCCGGTCGCTTGATGCGTCCGGTTTTCTCAAACCCGCGTCTGTCGAGGGAAAACGATGCCCAATTCCGTTCTCAACCAGCTCAAGGCGTTACGTGACGGCGTCGCGCAGGACTTGCGCAAGGACCCACGTTATCTGACGCTGCAAGCGTTGGATAAATCGATCGAGGAAATATCGACCGTGCTGTCCAGCGCGGGTCTGCTGCCCGCGAGTGCGCCGCCGTCGTCGCTGAGCCAGCGGCTTGGCGGATTGGCGCCGCAGGCCAACCCCTATGCCGAACCCGTTGCCGTTTTGGGCAAAGACACGAAAGCCGGAAGCCAAAGCGCCACGGCTTCGTCGCCGGACCACGCCGAATCGCCCGCGAGACCAACGCCGGGTTTTAAGGACGGCACGGCCGGAGTCCCGCACCCGGCCGTGCCGCGCCAAGCCTTGCCGCTATTTTCAGAGCCGGCATTAGAGGTTGCGGTCGCCGTGGCCGAGGAGGCCGGGGCGCTCCACGGAGAACCTCGGCACGAGGCCAAGGCCGATTCCGAAGCGCCCGCCCTCGAGCCGGAACAGGTGCCGCGAGAAGCGGAGCCTGGGCATGCCCACGCGGAACCCGAGGCCCGCGCGGAACTGGCCGAGGTCGCGGAACCGATCGAAGCGAAGGCCCACGCGTCCGTCGACGAGAGCTCCCTTGAAGCAGAGGTCGAGAATACCGCCGCGTTCGAGCCTCATGCCGAGGCAGGCGGTCCCGCCGTAGCGGATCAGAGCGACGAGGCCACGGCGGAGGACGCGCCGGGCGATCCCTCGGCATCTGATCATCCCACCAGCGAGACCTTGACCAGCGAGACCTCCGCGGTCGCCGCGCTGCTTGAAGCAGACGAAGCTCCGCGAGAAAACTTGGACGCCGTCGCTCCACATCTCGCCACCGAAGCGCCAGCGGAATCTCCGGCGCGGACCTTGGATATCGGAGCAGCGCCACGCAGCGAACTGCCCGTGCCCGATGAAACGACGGCCGCGAACGCCAGCGCGTTGAGCGCCTTGGCCGCCGCCCTTTTCCGGGAAGAGGCGGCTCCGGAGTCCGGCGCGCCGGACGAACCCGGCGTGACGCCCTTGCACGCGGAACATGACTCCGCCGAACCCCGGGCCGGCGCGGCTGAAAACGCTGACGAATCGAAAGATAGTTTGACCGCGGATCTCGAGGCAGCTCTCGAGGAATTGGCCGCTGATGCCGCCTCGCTCGACGGCGACGAACAATTCGAGGCCGAAACGGCTCATGAGCCAAGCGCTCCGCATGTGCTGGACGCTGGCGAAACACAGGATGACGCCGCCACGCCCGCTTTCGAAACGACAGCCGCCTTCGAATCCATCGTCGCCGATGCCATCGCCACGGCGCTGTCCGCGGAAGACGCGCGACCTGTTTCGAGCGAGGATCACGAAAAGGAGAACGACGCGAGCGCTCCCCAGGCTTTGACAAGTGAAGAGGCGCTGAGCGAGGCCCTGGAAGGGGCGCTCGAGGAAGCGCGGGTGGAGGCCGCGGACGCCGGGGAAGCCGCGGAACGCGTTTTCGAGACTCTGATCGCCGACGCCATCGCCGCCGCGCTCTTGCCGGAAGAAGACGCGGCCGAGGCCGCGCACCATTTGGAAACGGAATCAGTCGCAACACGGGAGGCGGTCGAGACGCCGGAGTCCAAGGAAACGCCGAGCGATTCAACGCGCGACGAAGCCGGAGACAGCGAAGGACACGCATTCGAAATGGCCTTGGCGGAGGCCATGACCGCGGCGTTTCTGGCGGGCGGCGACGCGACCGCTCACGCGGTGGCGGAGCCCGATGACATTGGCGCGGGACAACACGACGCGCCGGACGAACCCGCCGCCGCCGTGTTTCCAGAGGGCGAAGCGTCGGGTTACATCCCCATGGCGCCGAGGGCCGGCGCGCCGCAATATTCGCCGTCCATCGCCGTCAAGTTCGGCAAACTGCCGGGGCGGGTCGATTTGCGCCCGTTGTTGGCGCCCATCGAGGATCAGGGCGAAATCAACTCCAGCGTCGCCAACGCGGTCGCGGGCGCCTACGAATATTGGATTCGCAAAGCCACCAAGAAGCCTCAGCACATCAGCCGGCTGTTTGTTTATTACAACGCCCGCTGGCGCGCCGGCACGCAGGACTCCGACAGCGGCTGCGCCATCCAGCTCGCCTTGGAGGGACTGCAAAAGTTTGGCGCCTGCGCGGAAACCGCGTGGCCGTCCAATCCAGAACTGCTCACGCAAAGGCCAGGCGCCGAGGCGTACCGCGACGGCGCGCCATACCGGGTCCATGACATGGCGCAAGTGCCGCTCAAACCGGAAGCCTGGAAACAGGCCCTGGCCGAGGGCAAGCCGATCATCTTCGGCCTCGCCGTGTTCGACTCCTTCGCCGGTTGCGCGAGCCGCGGCGGCGTCGTGCCGATGCCCGCGCCCAACGATGTCCCGCGCAAGGCGCATCGCGTCCATGCGATGTGCGCCGTCGGCTACAACGAACTCGAACGCGTGTTCATCGTCCGCAATTCCTGGGGCGAGGCGTTCGGCGACAAGGGCTATTGCTACATCCCCTTCGACTACCTCTTGAACCCCAAATTCAACGACGGCGACAATTGGATTTTCGTTCCGAAAGTGCCGTCGCAGCCGCCGCGCGAAACCTGGCAGGAGTCACAGACACCGGTCACCAACGGCGGCCAAGGCGTGGACTTCCCGATCGAGCCCTACCAGATCGGCGATTACGAGAGGGTATCGACCGATCTGTTCGAACAGACCCGCAAGCCATGGACCGCCCATGTGACGGAAAGCTATGGCGACTATGCCGGCAAAGTGGGCAAGAACCTCTTCGATGAACTCGAGTCGTTCGATGTCACGTCGTTCCTCGCGGCTTCGGCCGGCGACGCCAATCCCAGCGCGCCCGCGAAGCGCCAAGATGAGCCCAAAGCCGCCGTGGCCTCTGCTCACGACGACGACGAGTGGGGCAATGCGGCGGCTTGGGGCGCCAGCACCGCGATGGCCCAGGACCACGATCCCGCGAAGCATGAAGCGCCGGAAAAAGCGTCGGCCGACGCGGAATTGACGCATAGTCTCCCGTAGGGGACGTCGCGTCCCGGCGACCCGCGTCGTGTCCAGCCTTGCGCCGGACATGACGCGGTCGATTCGGAAAACGGCTCGGGCCGCCGAGGGATGACGCTCCCCGGCAAGGACTCGACAAAAAGACAACCGTTTGGGCCCAGCGGGAAAACCTTTTGGGCCCAAACGATTCTAATTGAGCGGCCGGATCGAATTGATGGCGGTAATGGCGCGCGTGTCCGTGCCCGCGGACTCTTGGATTATGAATAGGACGGAGCGATCGGGGAGGATGACCGTGACAAGTTGGACATCAACCGATTTTCCCTTGATCGAAGCATCGTTGTAAGACAGAACATGTCGGGAAAACGGTTTCGGTTGATTTGATCGCGGCGGACTCTCGGGCACGGGCGCGATCTCCGACGGCGGATTCATCGTGACGTCCGCTTCCGCGAAAAACGGGATCGGAGACCTCGGGGCATTTTCGAGATCGCGCGCGAGCTTTCCTGACGCCGAGGTCGCGGCTTGCGCTTGCTGAACCGGCGCGGCGGGCTCTTCCGTCGGCTTCGAAGGGGCCGAAGCCTCGGCGACCGGGGCGGAAGGCGCCGCCGGCGCGGCCATGGTCGGGACCGGCGGAGCCGAAGCGGCGACGGCCGGTGCCGGCCCTGGGATGGCCGGCGCCCCGGAAGCCGGCGTATCAACCTGCGGCGCGGGCGCGGCGACAACCGGCGCCGCCGGAGCCGTCGTGGCAATCTGCGGCACCGACGGAACGGCGGCCGGGACAGGCGCGGCAAGCTGCGGCGTTGCGACCTCTGACGCGGACGGAGCGGCGGCCGGGGCCGCAGCGGATGCGGCAACCTCGGGCGCGGGCGGAGCGGGGACCGGGGCCGCAGCGGATGCGGCGACCTGTGGCGCGGGCGGAGCGGCGGCCGGGGCCGGAGCGGATGCGGCGGCCTCGGGCACGGGCGGAGCGGCGGCC
>JARLIW010000238.1 GCA_031291515.1 Beijerinckiaceae bacterium
ACCGAGGCGACCTTCGGCCTGCCGGTCTTTCGCCATTCGCGCACGGATCTCGAAATCGAAAAGCTGCTCGCGTCGCTGGCTCTGTTTCCCGGGCGCGCGCATCTCGTCGGCGCTTATGCCTTGGGGAAGGCGCAGCGTGTCATGGCGCTGCTCCGGGCGGCCGGCTATGGCAAGCCGATCTACATCCATGGCGCGATGGACCGTTTGACCCAGCTCTATCGAGACCACGGCGTGGATCTCGGCGAAATTCGCAAGGTGGCGGATGCGGATCGCGCCAAGCTCGGCGGCGAGGTCGTGATCTGCCCGCCCAACGCGTTGCGCGACTCTTGGGCCCAGGGTTTTCCCGACCCCGTCCTGGCTTTCGCTTCAGGCTGGATGCGCATCCGGGCCCGCGCGCGCCAGAGCGGCGTGGAATTGCCACTCGTGATTTCCGACCACGCGGATTGGGACGCGCTGTGCGCCACCGTGCTGGAGACCGGCTGCTCGAAGCTTTTGGTCACCCATGGCGAGACCGAAGCTCTCGTCCATTGGGCACGAGGCCAAGGCCTCGAAGCGGACCCGTTGCACATTCTCGGCTACGGCGAGGAGGACGACGGCCTCGCGGAGAGTGCGGCGTGAACCGATTCGCCTGGCTGCTCGACCGGTTGGGCTACGAGCCCTCGCGCAACAACAAGCTGCGGCTCTTGGCCGACTATTTTCGCACGACGCCCGATCCCGAGCGCGGCTACGCGCTGGCCGCTCTGACCGGCGCGCTCGCGTTCCAGCACGCCAAACCGAACCTGATCCGCGCGCTCATCACCACGCGCGTCGACCCCTATCTGTTCGGTCTGTCCTACGATTACGTCGGCGATCTGTCCGAAACCGCGGCGCTGCTCTGGCCCGCGCCGGAGCGAGTCGAGCGCGGCAACGGGGCGCCTCTGACGCTTACCGAAGTCGTCACCACGCTGCGGAGCGCGGGAAAGCTCGATCTTCCCGGTTTGCTCGCGGCATGGCTCGACGCGCTCGATGAAAACGGCCGCTGGGCGCTGCTCAAACTCATCACCGGCGCCTTGCGCGTCGGCGTCTCCGCGCGGCTCGCTAAGACGGCGGTGGGCGAACTCGGCGGCAAGGCGGTCAATGAGATCGAGGATGTCTGGCACGGCTTGCAACCGCCCTATCTCGATCTCTTCGCCTGGGTCGAGGGTCGCGAGGGCCGGCCGGACAGCACCGACCCCGCACCCTTCACCCCCGCCATGCTCGCCCATGCCGTGGAAGAGCGCGATTTTGCCAAGCTCGACATGGCCGATTTTTCGGCGGAATGGAAATGGGACGGCATCCGCGTCCAGGCGTCGCGCGGGATCGACCCCGCCGGCAATACCCTCGTGCGGCTTTATTCCCGCACGGGCGAAGATATTTCCGCCGCCTTTCCCGACCTCCACGAGGCTCTCGCCACCTTGCCAGGCCAACAATTCTCGCTCGATGGCGAGCTTCTGGTGGTGCGGGATGGCCTCGTCCAGAGCTTTGGCCAGTTGCAACAGCGGCTCAACCGCCGCGCCGTCTCGGCCAAACTGCTGGCCGAATTTCCGGCCCATATCCGTGCCTACGACCTCTTGTCGTGGGCGGGCGAAGACCTCCGGGCGCTGCCGTTTTCCGCGCGTCGCGTCAAACTCGCCGCCTTCGTCGCGGAGGCCGGCCGTGCCAGGCTCGATCTTTCGGCCATCGTCCCATTCGCGAGTTGGGACGACCTCGCCGCCGCGCGCAAAAATCCGGCGGCGGCGGGCGCGGGGGCAGATGCCGAAGCGATCGAAGGCGTCATGCTCAAGCGTTTGGACTCCATCTACGTGCCGGGGCGCCCAAAAGGGCTCTGGTACAAATGGAAACGCGATCCCTTCACCGTCGACGCGGTCTTGATGTATGCCCAGCGCGGCCACGGCAAACGCTCGTCGTTCTATTCCGACTTCACCTTCGGGGTCTGGCGCGAGGACGCCGGGGAATTGAGCCTCGTGCCCGTGGGCAAGGCCTATTTCGGCTTTACCGACGAGGAACTCGCGTTGTTGGACAAGTTCGTCCGCGACCATACCGAAAATCGCTTCGGCCCGGTGCGCGAGGTCGCGCATGGCGCCGACACGGGCCTGGTTCTCGAGATCGCGTTCGAAGGGCTCAATCGCTCGACGCGGCATAAATCTGGAATCGCCATGCGGTTTCCGCGCATATCCCGCATCCGCTGGGATAAGCCGGCCGGCGAGGCGGATCGAATCGAGGCGCTGGAAGCGCTGCTACGGGGGTGACGACATGGAATCGATCGCGGGGACCGGACGGCTTTGGCTGCAAATTTTCTGCTTCGCGCTGTCCGCCTGGGGCATTTATCTCATCTTTTACGGCCAGGGCCAGGGGATCGTCTTTGCCGGCAGCCTTCTGACGGCCGCCGCCCTCTTTGTGGTCAGATCCATCGGCCTGCGAATGTATGGCGCGATTGAAATCCTGTTCGCCCTATTCGCACTGTGGAACGCCTCGGGAAAACACCGGGGCGATTTCAACCTGGGTCCCGGTCACGACCTCGAAGCCTTCGAATGGCTCGAAATTTTGCTGCAGACCGGCGGCGCCGTCTACGTGCTGATCCGCGGCCTCGTCAATTTTGGCGCCGGCGCCATGATTCAGGAGCGCCTGGAACGCTGGCGGCGTTCAAACCGGCAACCGTCATGAGGCGCGTGTCGAAGGACGAGGGCGGCCCCTTGATGTCAGGGAGCGCTTGGGATCGTCCGGGCTTATGAATCCCTCGCATTTCGAGACGGCTTCGCCTCCTCAATGTGAGGGGATTGACGTAAGTTGAGAGTGTTGGCGAGCCGCGTGCTTACGCGCCCCCGCCCTTCCCATCCGCACCCAAATGCCCCACATAGCGCCCATGTCACCTCTCCCCACAAATCCCGAAGTCGTCGTCATTGGCGCTGGCGCGGCTGGGCTCGCGGCGGGGCGCGAGCTTCGGCGGCGCGGCGTCTCCTTCGTCATTCTGGAAGCGCGCGACCGCGTCGGCGGGCGGGCTTGGACCGTGCCGCATGGCGCCGCCGCGCCGCTCGATCTCGGCTGCGAATGGCTGCATTCGGGCAGCCGCAATGTGTTGGCGGAACTTGCGCCGAGCCTTGGCTTCGAGCTCGACACGTCCGATCCGCCGTGGATGCGCCCGGCCAGGGGCGTGTCC
>JARLIW010000239.1 GCA_031291515.1 Beijerinckiaceae bacterium
GGCACCGCGACGCGCTATTTCAACCAGGCGATCGGTTATCAGCATTGGCTTTCGCCGTCGATCGAGCTTCGGCCCGAAATGGCCTGGTACCATTCGCTGGATAATCCCGCGTTCGAAAACGGCACCAAGCATGAAGTCGCGATCGCTTCGATGGACGTGACCTGGCATTTCTAAATCGCTCGTCCCTTGGGTGATGTCACCCAAGGGACGATCTCGGAGAGCCGCCCGGCCAGTTTGCGATAAAACGATGCCGTCATTGCGAACGGCGTGAAGCAATTCACGATTCGGCGCGGTGCCCTGGATCGCTGTGCTTCGCGCGTAACGACGTTGAAGACCGGTAGCGGGTTGCCGGAATGGGGCGACGAGCCTTCGCGCCACCAATCCCGCGGAATAGCGGTTTAACGTCCCGGATTAAATCACCAGATATTGCGTGCTGATGGCTTCGCTGAGGCGGCTGTTGTCCTCGACGAATGTCGTGATGAATTCGTGCAGCCCGCTCTGGAAAATCTCGCGCGTCGAGGCGGCCTGGAGGCGCTCCATCACCGTGCGGGCGTGGCGTTGGGACGAGCCCTGGATGCCATAGGCGCGGCCGATGGCATCGAGGAAATAGACGATATTGTCGTAGCAGGCGATCAGCGAGCGCGGCATCTCTATTTTGAGAATCAAGAGATCGGCGACGAGCCAGGGCTTGATGCTCTGGCGATAAACCCAATGGTAGGCCGTATGCGCGGAGACCGCGCGCAAAATCGCGGTCCATTGGAAATAATCGAGCGATCCCCCCACCACTTCGCTTTCGGGAAGGAGGACGTGATATTTGACGTCGAGCAGACGCGCGGTGTTGTCCGCGCGTTCGAGGTAGACGCCGAGGCGGGTGAACCAATAGGCGTCGTTGCGCAGCATCGTGCGATAGGCGCAGCCGTCGAAATCGAGCGAGGTTTTTTTCACGAAATCGAGAAACCGCGTGAGCTCCTCGCGATCGAATTGGCCACGGCCGATATTGACCGATTCGAACCGTTTCAGCTCGAACCAGGCGCCGTTGATCGCTTCCCACATTTCGCTGGTGAGGGCGGTGCGCACCGAACGCGCGTTGGAGCGCGCATATTCGATGCAATTGCGGATCGAGGCGGGGTTTTCGACCGAAAACGTCAAATAATCGACGACATGTTCCTCGTCGACCGGCGCGCCGGTTTCGAGAAAGCCTTCCGCCGCGCCCGAAGCCTCGAGCGCGCTTTCCCATTCGGTGCCTTGGCCCGGCTGGCTATAGTCGATCGGGAGGCTCGCCAGCCGTTGCGTGGCCTGGACGATGCGCGCGAGGAAATCGGCGCGTTCCATATAACGCGACAGCCAGTAGAGGTTGTCGGCGGTGCGAGCGAGCATTGGGGGCCTCGTCGAAAAGGGTCAGGACTGACTCTGACTTTGCGATTGCAAGCGGGTGCCGTTGGCATGGTGGCCGTTCGAATTATTGTCGTCGACGATCCAGGTGTCCTTGGTGCCGCCGCCCTGGCTCGAATTGACCACGAGCGATCCCTCCTTGAGGGCGACCCGGGTCAAGCCGCCGGGAACGATGCGCACGCCGTCGGCGCCGGAGAGCACGAACGGCCGCAGATCGACGTGGCGGGGACCGATGCCCGACTCGAAAAAGGTCGGGCAGGTCGATAGCGAAAGCGTCGGCTGGGCGATGAAATTGCTCGGATCTTCGGTGAGCTTCACTCTGAATTCGGCGATTTGCGCCGCGGTCGCGTGCGGGCCGACAAGCATGCCGTAGCCGCCGGAGCCGTTGACTTCCTTGACGACGAGATCGCCGAGATTTTCGAGCACGTATTTGAGCGCATCGGGTTCGCGGCACCGCCACGTCGGCACGTTCTTCAACAGAGGCTTTTCGCCGAGATAGAATTCGATGATCTCGGGCATGTAGGTGTAGATCGCCTTGTCGTCGGCAATCCCGGTGCCGACCGCGTTGGCGATGGTGATATTGCCGGCCTTGTAGGCGCGCATCAGGCCGGGCACGCCGAGCATGCTGATCGGATTGAAAACCTCGGGATCGATGAAATCGTCGTCGATCCGGCGGTAGAGCACGTCGACCCGGCGTGGTCCCTCGGTCGTGCGCATGAAGACCGTATCGTCCTCGACGATCAGATCGCGGCCTTCGACGAGTTCGATCCCGAGCTTGTCGGCGAGAAACGAATGTTCGTAATAGGCGCTGTTGAACGGGCCCGGCGTCAGCAGGGCGATCACCGGGTCGTGCTTGTCGGTGGGCGTGACCGAACGCAGCGCCGCGAGCAAGGCGTCGGGATAATTCTCGACGGGCGCCACCCGATGGCTCGCGAAGAGATCGGGCGTCAGACGCATCATCACTTCGCGATTTTCGAGCATGTAGGAGACGCCCGAAGGGGTCCGTACATTGTCCTCGAGCACGTAAAAGTCGTCTTCGTCGACCCGCACCACGTCGATGCCGGCGATATGGACATAGACGCCATGCGGCACCTTTTGCCCGATCATATGCTTATTGAAATAGGGGTTCGATTCGACGATGCCGGCCGGCAAAATGCCGGCTTTGACGATCTCTTGGCCATGATAGATGTCGGCGAGGAATCGATTGATCGCGTTGACGCGCTGTGTGAGGCCCGCCTCGAGCCGCCCCCATTCGCTGCGCAGAATGATCCGCGGAATAATATCGAAGGGGATCAGGCGTTCGGAGGCGTCTTTGTCGCCATAAACGTTAAAGGTGATCCCGATGCGGCGAAACATCAGTTCGGCATGGCGCTGGCGCGAGGCGAGCATGTCCTTTGGGGCGTCGGCGAGCCATTTGGCGATCCGTTCGTAAGCAACCCGAACGGAGCCGTCCACGAAGGTCATTTCATCGTAACAGCGCGTTCGTGCCAAGCTTGGCTCTCCCTTGTATCCGCCCGGCCCGTCCGCCGGTTCTGAGCTTCGAGGGAAGCAAGCGGCAGGCCACGCAGTTGAAAACATCGGTCGATCGACATGCGGTTAGGACAATGGATCGATTGGGAAACGAAGGTTGCTCCGGTCCCCGGGCCGGACGATCCGAATCACATGACGGAATCGAACCGTAACGAGCTATGAGCGCATTCACATGAAAAATGGAACGTTATCATAAAATAAGACGGTGGCTCCTCGGTTCGGGCGAGCCGCGCGACCCGCGCCGACGGTCCCGTTAATCCTTCATTAAACTTAACTGTTTATTAAGCCCTTGAACTCTAGGGTAATTGAAGGCTGAAAGGATGCGGCCATCCGTTCAGCGTCGCACGTCGACGGCCAGCGTGGAGCCGGGAATGAGCCAGATTTTATTGTCTTTAAAAAATTTTACGAAAGTCGAGGGTCGGCATCCCAACCCCGCGGTTTCGCCGGGCCAGATTCTGAGGGCCTTGATCCTGATCGCCGTCACCATCATTGCCGTGGCCGCCGTGATGCGGCCGCAAGCGGGTCAGGCCGCGGAGAGTTTTCATAGCTTCATCCAAGGCTTGTGGCCTCAGGCGAAAGCCCGTGGGGTGTCGCGCGCCACGTTCGATCGCGCCTTCGTCGATGTGACGCCGGACGCCAGCGTGCTGGCCAAGACCAAGAGGCAGGCCGAATTCGTCAGGCCGTTGCCGGTCTATCTCGCCAGCGCCGTCTCCGCCAATCGCATCGAGACCGGGCAGGCCCGCGCGCGCGACTGGAAGACCGTGCTCGAGCGGGCCGAACGCGAATTCGGGGTCGACCCCTATATTATCCTGGGCGTATGGGGTCTCGAGACCAATTTCGGCAAAAACCCCGGCGACCTGTCCACGATTCGCTGCCTTGCGACTCTCGCCTATGCCCATTATCGCGGCGACTATTTCCGCAAGGAATTGCTCGATGCGCTCGATATTTTGCAGCAAGGGCATATCAGCGCGCAGGCGATGCAAGGCTCTTGGGCCGGCGCGATGGGGCAGACGCAGTTCATGCCCTCGGCGTTCAAGCGCTACGCGATCGATTTCGAGGGCATCGGCCATAAGGACATCTGGCACAGCGTCCCGACCGCGCTCGGATCGACCGCATATTACTTGAAGAAACATGGTTGGATCGCCGGAGAGACGTGGGGCTACGAAGTGATCGCGCCGGGTCAAAGCGTCGGCCATGATGGCGGAAAGCCTCGCGCCTTCGCCGCCTGGGCGGCGCAGGGCTATCGCCGCGCCGATGGCGCGCGGATGCCCGAGCGCGGCGAGGCCTCGCTGATCGCGCCGGCCGGCCCGAATGGGCCGCATTTCCTGGTGACCCGCAATTTCAAGGTGATCAAGAGCTACAATAATTCCACGGCCTATGCCCTCGGCGTCGCGCTGCTCGGCGAACGGATCGCGGGTTCGCCGCCGTTGCGCGCCGCTTGGCCCGTCGCGAGCCGGTGAGGATCGCGACTCGCGGCCGGACCCTTGAAAAGCTATAGTTGGTTTTTAAAAGCAGGCCGATGAAGCAGGTTCGGGCTTAATGTCTTCGATGCGGACGCGGGTTCAAGCGGCGTTGCTCGCCGTGGCGGCGCTGGCCTTTCTGGCTGGCCCCGTCGGCGCGCAGACGGCGCGCAGCCTTGCGCCGATCCCGGACGCCACGCTCGAGCTGATGCGTGTCAAGCAAACCGATGCCGCCGCGCCGCTCGTGATCCGCACGTTCAAGAAAGAAGCCGAGCTCGAGATTTGGAAGCTCAATGCCGCCGGGCGCTACGTCTATATCAAGACGTTCCCGATCTGCCGCTGGTCCGGACAGCTCGGCCCCAAGCTTCACGCCGGTGACCGGCAGACGCCCGAAGGCTTTTATGCCGTCGGGCCGCGCCAGATGAACCCGAATTCGCATTATTATTTGTCCTTCGATACCGGGTTCCCCAACGCCTACGACCGCGCCCAGGGGGCGACCGGCTCGGCCGTGATGGTCCATGGGACCTGCTCGTCGATGGGCTGTTTCGCGATGACGGATCGCCAGGCCGGCGAGATCTTCGCGATTGCCCGCGATGCGCTCAAGGGCGGGCAAAAAGCCTTTCAGATGCAGGCCTATCCCTTCCATATGACGCCCGAGAACATGGCGGTCTACCGCGCCGATCCGAACATCGGTTTCTGGAACCAGCTCAAGGAGGGCTCCGACCGGTTCGAGTCGACCGGCGAGATTTTGGACGTGAGCGCGTCGGCCAAGCGCTATGTCTTCGCGCCGTCCCAGGATCCCGAGCGCGAACGCGCGGCGGCCAGCTTCCACCAAGCGCAACTCGACAAGATCGCGGCTTTGATCGCGCAAGGCAGCGCGGCGATCCGCACCACCTATTCCGATGGCGGGCAGAATGCGATTTTCGCCGCCATGATGCGAAAAGGCGTTTCGCTGGGCACCGTCAGCCGGCCCGAGGCGCTCGCCTATGCCGGGATCGACGTCACGCTGTTGCCCGCGCGCCGCCATCCGCGTCCCGGAATGGTCGCGGCGGTGGCGCCGCCCAAGACCGAGACGCTGCGCGTCCACGCCACGTCCTTGCCCGAAACGATCGACCCCGTGGCGATGGCGCCGTCGCTGCTGCATTACAGCCTCTACAAACCGCCGGCGGTGCCCGGTCTGATCGCGGGCGCCATGCCGATGCGCGTCGCCGCTCTGGCGAACTGAACGGGCGGATCCGGCGCTTATTTGCATTGGGACCCCGAGGCGATCTATAGGAGCGCTCCGAATCGACAGCTCCCTGCCCGGACAAAACCATGACCGATACGCCGCCCGACCGCCTCGCCAGCAATCCCGCCAGCCCGTTCTATGACGAGGCCGTGCTCGAGCGCGGCGTCGGAATTCGCTTCGACGGGGTCGAAAAAACCAATGTCGACGAATATTGCGTCAGCGAAGGTTGGGTGCGTTTGATCGCGGGCGCGGCCAAGGATCGCAAGGGCAATCTGATGACGATCAAGCTCAAGGGCGTCGTCGAGCCCTATTTCCGCAAGCCGGAATAGGCCCGCGCGGACGGCGCCGGAATTCCATCTCGTGCCTTGATTGTGGCGAACACCCCGGCCCCGCGCTTCCGCGGACAGGCTGCCGGAAACGCGTGGCTTCGCGCCCGATTCCAATGAGATGCCTGAATAGGCAGCGATAAACACAAGCAAAACTCGTCACATATTTGTCACGCGCAATTATGGAAAAGGTTTTATTTTTAAATTTGGCAGCATCCAAATTACGAGCAAAATTTTGCCTCAAAAGATAAAATCTGGTCGCCTCTAGTTCGCCTCACCTAAATAGTCGTTTTAGTTTTTTATCAAACTTTTAAAGTCACGAGGTACTGCATATTAAATTTATTAAGAAATGATATACAGGTTCGACGCCTTTTTTTCAACACATCAGGGCATCAGAAGGCGCGACAACCCGCTTGTGGTGGGCTGTTCCCTTACCTTACTGGAGTTCAATTTTGGTCAAAATGACGCTGAGCATGGCTATCCTTATCGCCGCAACATTTTCCGCCGAGGCCGCGACTTGGACCGGCGGCGCATCTTACTACCGGTCGAAAGGCACGATGA
>JARLIW010000240.1 GCA_031291515.1 Beijerinckiaceae bacterium
CGTTGCGAAGATTGGCGAGATCGGGATTGGCGACGAGAACGATTTCGTCGGCCCCGACGAGCGCGCGCCGCGTCCAGCCATTCCAACCATGCGGGACATCGAGCACGATGAACGGCGTCGACGCGCGCAAGATATCGATCAGCAAGTCGAACGCCGTGTCGGAAAAGTCATAGACGCGGTCGAGAGTCGCGGGCGCGGCGAGAATGCTAAGCCGCTCCGTGCAGCGCGACAACAGGCGGTCGAGCAGATTGGCATCGAGGCGATCCGGCGCGAACACGGCATCGGCGATGCCCTGCGGCGGATCCTGATTGAAATCCAATCCTGTCGTGCCAAAGCCCAGATCCATGTCCGCGATGACGGTCTGCAATTCGAGGTCGCGGGCAATGGCGAAACCGATGTTATGCGCGATGACCGAGGCGCCGGCACCACCCTTGACGCCCGTGACCGCGATAATTTTGCCCAACGGAGGCGCGTCGGCCTGCGTGTACAGACCCGAAATCGTGCGGATGAAATCCATCGCCTCGAACGGCGCGACGAGATAATCGCTGACGCCGCGCGCAATCAGCTCGCGATAAAGCACGATGTCGTTGAGGCGTCCGGATACGACGACCTTGGTGCCGGCATCGCAAAATTCCGCGAGCGCGTCGAGATCGGCGATCAGCTCGGCGCGCTGCGCCGAGGTTTCCAAGACGATGATGTTCGGCGTCGGGGCGCTGCGATAGGCCTCGAGCGCCGCCGCCGCGCCGCCCATGTGAACCTTGACATGAGCCTTTTCCATTCGCCTGTCGCTCACGGCGTGCTGAATGGTCTGCGCGATCTCTTGGCTTTCGCAAAACGCTTGGATGGAAATGCGCGGAACCGGCGCGATCATTTCGGCTTCCGTGCCTGGGGCCCCGATCATCAGTTGCCCCCCACTGAACCGATATTGGAATTATGCGTCTTCCACTCGGTGGTCGGGTCCGAACCGACGCGCACCTTTTCGATCGCGCGGCTTTGCGTCAGCGTATCGGTCGGGTCTTCGCCACGCGG
This sequence comes from Beijerinckiaceae bacterium, assembly GCA_031291515.1. Lineage (GTDB taxonomy): Bacteria > Pseudomonadota > Alphaproteobacteria > Rhizobiales > Beijerinckiaceae > RH-AL1. The sequence goes on from JARLIW010000240.1 coordinate 1,030, forward strand.
CGCCGCGAGATCACGCGGATCGGCGGTCTGCGCCGCGATCATGCTTTGCGTCGCGCAGCCGAAATTGTAGTAGGCCGTGTTGTTCCATTCGTCGACATTGGTGCCCGATCCAAGATCGCGCGGCCATTGCCCGCACTGATCGCCGACCTTCGCCTTGAGGCCGGTAAAGCTCATCCGCACCGGCGACGACAAAGCGGCATTGGCGGTGGGATAGGGTTCCACGTCGACATGCGCGGTGACGCCGGCGGCCGCGAGCGCCGCCTTGATGCCGGGCACGATGCCGGCCGAGCCGGGCGTGGGCACGAGGACGAGGATCGGTCCGTGCCCGAAGGTTCGATAATCCTGGGCAAAGGTGAAGATCTGCTTGGCGGTATGACGGTCGATCGTGTTCTGAGACGCGGTGGGAAACAGATCGATCGAAACCGTATCCTGGCTCAGCAGAATGGGATGCCGGACGCGGTAGTCGTCCTGGGGAATCGAGGATGTCGGCATTTTATCGGTCGAGCTGCACCCCATCAGCGAGACAAGCAGCAACATGCCAACGGCCCCCCCGCTTGCCGCGCGGCCTTGGACGATCATCCAGGATGGGGCCTTGGTCTTGTCAGCGCGCATCTTTCATCAATCCTGGATAAAGCCGACATGGCCCCGGTAATTTTTGACGGTCTCGGGATTATTCGGGGTCGCGTACAGACGGTTCATGCGCCCGAGCAGCCAAGCCTGGGGATCGCTGGATTCGGCAAAATTATCGTCCGGCCGCGCAATATCGCCGGGCTTGGTGGTCTTGACGATGATCGGCGTCACGATAATCATCAGTTCGGTCTCCTGGCGCAGGTAATCGCGCGAGCGGAACAGAGCGCCGAGAACCGGGATGTTCAAGAGACCGGGAAGTCCGTTGATGACCTGCTGGGTCTGCTGTTGCAACAGACCCGCCGTTGCGATGGAGCCGCCCGACGGCAATTCGATCGTCGTCTCGTTTTTGCGGGTTTTGAGGCCAGGCGTGCTGACGCCGGAGATCGTGACCGAGTCGGAATAGTCGATGTCGGTGACTTCGGTCGCGAGATGCAGCAGGATATGGCCATCGGACAGAATGATGGGCGAGAAGTTGAGGGTAATGCCGTAGTCCTTGAAGGCCGCGCCGCCGCTGACGCAGCCGCTGCCCGACGTACAGGTGGCAGGCCCCGGATAGGGAAATTCGCCGCCCACGGTGAATTTGGCGGCCTCGCCCGAAACGGCGGTGACCGTCGGTTCCGCCAAGGTGTGGGAAACGCCGTAACGCTCGAAGGCCTGCAGCGTGGCGCTGAGATTGCCGGCGTTGATGTTGAGCGCGGACACGACGTTGGCGCCGGTCAAGGGATTCGCGCCCTGCCCGACCGTTCCATTGATGCCAAACGGATTGGCTTGGCTCAAAGGTCCCCAGCTCGCGGATGTGATGCCGAGCTGCTTGATGATATCGCGCCGCATTTCGGCGATCGTGACCTTCAACATCACTTGATCGCGCCCGCGGATCACGAGGGAGTTCACGACCAGGCCGTCGCCGCCCGTGGCGCCCTGCCCGGTGATCGTTTTCGCGAAGCCCTTGGCGATATCGGCGGCGCGCTGCGCGTCCTCGGCGGAATCGACGGTTCCTGTCAAAATGATCGTGTCGTTGACCGTGCGCGCCGTGATTTCGGTATTCGGCATCGCCGCGCGCAAAATCTGGGTCAGCTCGCCGATGTCGCGGCCGATGCTGATTTCGAAGGACGCGAATTGGTGTCCCTGACGATCGAGCGCGTAAACCGTGGTTTGGCCATTGGCCATGCCGATGATGTAAAGCTTGCGCGCCGTCCGCACGATGGCGTTGGCGACCGCGGGATTGCCGACGAAGATTTCGGCCGCGTCTTCGGGCAGATCGAGAATGACCGATTTGCCGATGCCCATGCTGATCCGCTGGGATCCATTGGTGACGGTTGCGGAGGTTGGCGCCGACGCGGGGCTCGCC
>JARLIW010000241.1 GCA_031291515.1 Beijerinckiaceae bacterium
CCCGCGCGATCGTCACGGCTTGCGTCGGCGGCATGGACCCGCGCCGCGAACGGCGGCAACTGCAAGACGGCGCGCATATCGTCGTCGGCACGCCGGGCCGCCTGCGCGATCATCTCGAACGCCGCGCCCTCGATGTCACCAAGCTCAAGGCGATCGTGCTCGACGAAGCCGACGAAATGCTCGACCTCGGGTTTCGCGAGGATCTCGAATTCATCCTTCAGTCCACGCCGGAAGGCCGGCGCACCCTGCTGTTTTCGGCGACGCTGCCCAAGGCGATCGTGACGCTGGCCGGACGCTATCAAAACGACGCGCTGCGCATTGAAACGGCCGGCGGCGAAGACGGCCACGCGGATATCGAATATCGCGCCATTCGTGTGGTCGCAAACGAACGTATTCATGCGATTGTCAATATTCTGCGGCAGGTCGATTCGCCGAGCACGATCATTTTTTGCAACACGCGCGAGAGCGTCCGCCATCTTCACGCCTTGCTGCAAGAGCGCGGATTCTCAGCCGTGCTGCTATCGGGCGAATTGAGCCAGAACGAGCGCAATCACGCGCTCCAGGCGTTGCGCGACCGGCGCGCGCAAATTTGCGTCGCGACCGATGTCGCCGCGCGCGGTCTCGATTTGCCCAACCTCGGCCTCGTCATCCACGCCGATCTTCCGACCGATTCGCAAGTGCTTCAGCATCGCAGCGGACGCACCGGGCGCGCCGGCCGCAAGGGCATCAGCATGTTGCTGGTGCCGAACGCGATGACGCGCAAGGCCGAACGTTTGCTCGCCATGGCCCATATCACGGCGCGCTGGAGCGGGCCGCCGTCCGCCGACGAAATTCGCACGCTCGACCGTGATCGTTTGCTGCTCGACCCAATTCTCACGGAAGCCGTGAGCGAGGACGATCTCGCGATGGGCCGCGTGCTGTTGGAACGCCGGCCGGCCGAACTCTTGGCCGCCGCGCTGGTGCGCGCCTATCGCGCGCGGCTTCCGGAACCCGAGGATGTCACCGATCCCGGCACGTCGCGCCCCATGCGCGAGGAGCGGACCGGCGCGCCGACGAAGCGGCAAAAGAGTTTCGACCGCAACGATCGCGACAAGACCGGCGGCGTCTGGTTCAAGCTCAGCGTCGGGCGCAAGAAAAACGCCGACCCGCGTTGGCTGTTGCCGATGCTGTGCCGGCGCGGAAAAATCACCAAAAGCGATATTGGCGTGATCCGCATTTTCGAGCGCGAGACCAAGATCGAGATCGCCTCGCATGTCGCCGATCAATTCGCGATCAATTGCGCGGGGCCGGGCGCCGACGATCTCCGGATCGAACGCGCCGCCGCCCCGCCGCCAGGACAGGCCGAGGCGGCCGCGCCGCACAAAAAACCCCGCAAGGATCGCGCGGCGCGGGGCTGAGGCCGAGGTCGATCGAGCGTCGCGGACGCGCCCGAGATTTCGACGCTTCCGGAAATTCCCGGCCATGGGGCGAAGAGTTCCCGCGTGAAACGAGGCCCGGAGCGTCCGCGCTCCGGCGCGGCGTGTGCGGTCGCGACCTTTCGCGTGTCGGACCCAAAAAAGACGGGGTCGCCAGCGCTTTGCGCCGGTCCCTGAAACACGAAATTTCGAAAAAAAGCGCTCGCAAAACGATCAAATGATTTTGCGCGCTTTCGATTCGTCCGCCGGTGTTTCCGCGCCAATCGAACCGGGCGTCGCCCCCTAACCACCTGACGACATTCATAGAAAGCTTGACGTTATTTCAGGCAGACCCCCATGATTCATGGCTTTTTCCGCACCCTTTTCGGTCTTTCGCGCTCATACTTGCATCAAAGCGCGAGATGTCCGGCCCCCCCATCCACGAGCGGGCTTGCGGGGCGAACTTTCTAACCTGTATACGGGCATCATGGAATGGCGGATGGATGAGCCTCGGGCCCGCGACGCGCCTGCCCTGCGCCGGGCGATGCCCGCGCGCAACGCTCGGCTTGTGACGACAGGATAGAGCCATGCAAAGCGCTCACGGCGGACCCCGTCTGCTTCTGCGCCGGCTCCGCGAAGTCATGGCGGAGCCGGTCAGCGCACAGACGCGCCTGGATCGTATCGTCGTCCATATCGCCGCCAACATGGTGGCGGAGGTCTGTTCCGTCTATGTCCTTCGCGCCGACCAGTTCCTGGAACTCTATGCGACCGAAGGTCTGAACCGCGAGGCCGTCCATCTCACCACCATGGGCGCCGAAGAAGGCTTGGTGGGTCTGATCGCGCAGACCGCGGAATCGCTCGCCTTGGCCGATGCCCAGCAGCATCCGGCCTTCTCGTACCGACCCGAGACGGGCGAAGAGATTTATTCGTCGTTCCTCGGCGTGCCGATTTTGCGCGGCGGCAACACGCTCGGCGTTCTCGTCGTGCAAAACAAGGCGCGGCGCCTCTACAACGACGAAGAGGTCGAAGTTCTCCAGACGACGGCCATGCTGCTGGCCGAAATGATCGCCTCGGGCGAGCTGCAGTCGCTGGCGGCGACCGGGGACGGTTTCGCGACGCGGCGCGCCTTGTCGCTGACCGGCACGCCGATCACCGACGGGATCGGCCTCGGCCATGCCGTGCTTCACGAGCCTCGGATCATCATCAAGCAGATCGTCGCCGAGGACACGAAATCGGAATTGGCGCGGCTCGATGTCGCGATCAAGGCGATGCGCGCCTCGATCGACAAGCTCGTCGATCAGGGCGACACGAGCCATGGCGAAACCCGCGACATCTTGGAGACCTTCCGGATGATCGCCCACGACCAGGGCTGGCTGCGCCGCCTGCGCGAGGCCGTCAACACCGGCTTGACGGCCGAGGCGGCGGTCGAACGCGTCCAGAACGACGCGCGGGCCAAAATGCAGCGCCAGACGGACCCCTATCTGCGCGAGCGGCTGCACGATCTCGACGATCTCGCCAACCGGCTGCTGCACGAATTGGTCGGGCAGAGCTTCATCGCCGACCATGCGAGCCTGCCGGACAATGCGATCATCGTCGCCCGCACGATGGGACCGGCCGCGCTGTTGGACTACGACCGCTCGAAACTGCGCGGCTTGGTGCTCGAAGACGGCGGCGCGCTGAGCCATGTCGCGATCGTCGCCCGCTCGCTCGGCATTCCCGCAGTCGGCAATGTCGGCAACATCATCAACTTGGCCGAACAGGGCGATCCCATCATCGTGGATGGATCGACCGGCGACGTCCACGTCCGCCCGCCCGCCGATGTCGAAAACTCCTATGCCGAAAAGGCGCGGCTGCGCGCCAAGCGCCAGGAACAATATCGCAAGCTCCGCGACGTGCCGTGCCTGACGCGCGACGGCGTCGCGATCGACCTGCATATGAACGCCGGGCTCGTGGTCGATCTGCCGCACATGGAAGAGACCGGCGCCATCTCGATCGGCCTGTTCCGCACCGAAATCCAGTTCATGATCGCGCATCGGTTTCCGCGCATGCGCGAACAGGAAGTCCTGTACCGCGCGATCCTCGATGCGGTGCCCGACCGCGCCGTCACCTTCCGCACCCTCGACATCGGGTCGGACAAGGTGCTGCCCTACATGGACAAGGTCGAGGAAGAAAATCCCGCGCTCGGCTGGCGCGCGATCCGCATCGGGCTCGACCGGCCGGCCTTGCTCCGAACCCAGTTGCGCGCCTTGCTCCGCGCCAGCGGCGGCCGCGACCTCAAAATCATGTTTCCGATGATCGCGGCGGTGGAGGAGTTTCACGCCGCCAAGGCCATTGCCGAGCAGGAAGTCGCATATCTGCAGCGCTACGGACATTCGCTTCCGTCCGATGTGCAGTTGGGAATCATGCTCGAAGTGCCGTCGCTGCTCTGGCAGCTCGACGAAATCTGCGCCGCCGTGGATTTCGTTTCGGTCGGCTCCAACGATCTGCTGCAATATCTGTTTGCCGTCGACCGCGACAATTCGCGGGTCGCGAACCGGTTCGATTCGCTGTCGGCCCCGCCGTTGCGCGCGTTCAAGCTCATTGCCGACAAGGCGCGGGCCGCCAACACGCCGCTCACCCTTTGCGGCGAAATGGGCGGCCAGCCGCTCGAAGCGATCGTGCTGATCGCGCTCGGGTTCCGCGGCCTTTCCATGTCGCCGGCCGCGATTGGACCGGTCAAAGCAGCGATTCTGGCGATGGATTTGGCCGAGACCCGGCATTTCGTCGTGGAACTGATCGAGCGGATCGACGGCGGCCGTTCCCTGCGCGAGCCGCTGCGAGCCTTCGCGGAGCGGCAGGGAATCCCCTTGGGATAGCGACCCGCCGCCGACCTCGGACACGAAGGCGCAACGACCCCGATCCCGACGGCCTCTCCGGCATTGTCATCAAACCGTCGTACCCCGCGATATTTAGGTAACGAAACGCTCGGCGCGAGCGGCTTGCCCGCCGATTCCCGACCCGCCTCGCTTGGATTTGAAAATGCACGACAGAACCCGCGCCACGCACAATGCTGGTCGGTCGAGCGTCCCCGATGTTCGCCCGACGCGTTGGGAGCGCGTGAAACGACATCCGCTGACCCGCGTCGGGCCAGGTCTCATCACCGGGGTCGCGGACGACGATCCGAGCGGCATCGCGACCTATTCGCAAGCGGGCGCGCAATTCGGCCTCGACATGTTGTGGACGATGCCGCTGGCCTATCCGCTGATGAGCGCGATCCAGGCCATTTGCGCCAACATCGGACGGGTCACCGGGAAGGGCCTCGCGGCCAACATCAAGGAGGCCTTTCCGCCCGTCGTGCTCCAAGGCGTCGTGTTGCTGTTGCTGATCGCCAATACGCTCAATATCGCGGCCGATGTCGCCGCCATGGGCGAGGTGGCCGAACTCGTCTCCGGCATCGATCGCCACCTGATGACGGCTTTCTTCGTCGCCGTGACGCTCGGACTGCAGATTTTCGTCCCCTATCATCGCTACGTCTGGTTCCTGAAGTGGCTGACCTTGTCGCTGCTGGCCTATGCCGCCGTGCTTTTCACGGTTCACGTCCCGTGGGGCGAAGTCGCGCTTCGCTCGGTCTGGCCCCATTTCACGCTCAATGCCGATGCCGCGGCGATGATCGTCGGCGTCTTCGGCACGACGATCAGTCCCTATCTGTTCTTCTGGCAGGCCTCGGAGGAAGTCGAGGACATGCAAGCCAAGCACGGCGCCGCGCTCCGCACCGTACCCCCCAAAGCCGCCGCGCCGGAATTGCGGCGCATCAAGTGGGATACGTGGACCGGCATGTTCTACTCCGACATCAGCGCCTATTTCATCATTTTGGCGACCGCCGTGACACTCCACGTGAATGGCGTGACGAGCATTGAAACGGCGGCCCAGGCGGCCAGCGCGCTCAAGCCTCTCGCGGGCGAATTCGCCTATATTTTGTTTGCCCTGGGCATTCTCGGCGTCGGCCTCATCGGCGTGCCGGTGCTCGCGGGCTCCGGCGCTTATGCCTTTTCCGAGGCGATGGGCTGGCGATCGGGTCTCGAACGCAAAGCCACCGACGCACGGGGCTTCTACGGCATCATCGCGGTCAGCGTGCTGGCCGGATTGGCGATTCAATATTCGCCGATCAGCCCGATGAAGGCTCTGTTCTGGAGCGCGGTCATCAACGGCGTCGTCGCCGTGCCCCTGATGGCCGTGATCATCGTGCTGGCTTCGAAGAAATCCGTGATGGGGGCGTTCACCGCGAGCCGGACGCTCGTCGTCCTCGGCTGGATCGCGACGGCGGTCATGGGGGCGGCGGCCGTTCGGATGCTGATGCCCGGCTGACAACCGGCGCCGCGTGGGAGGGCCCGCCATTTCCCCTGAAAAATCATGTGATCTTCGCGCCGCCCGCGATCATCGCGGGTCGATATGGACTATGAAATGCTCATGAGCGTCTCATTCTCTCCGAAACGACTTTTAATCTTGGGGACACGGGGGGTTCCCGCCGCGCACGGCGGGTTCGAGACCTTCGCCGAGCAATTGTCGACCTATCTCACCGCGCGCGGATGGAAGGTTTTCGTCTATTGTCAGCAAGACAATGCCGCCCCGGGCGATGCGATCCGCGAGGAAACATGGCGCGGCGTCACGCGGATCATCGTTCCGGTCCGCGGCGAAGGCTCGGTGGGGTCGATCCTGTTCGACTGGGCCAGCGTGCGCGATGCGCGCAAGCGCGGCGGCATCCCGCTCGTTCTGGGCTATAATACCGGCCTGTTTTCGCCCTGGCTGCTGCTGGGCAAGGAAAAGCTCTTCATCAACATGGACGGGATCGAATGGAAGCGGCCGAAATGGTCGCTACCGATCCGCGCCTGGTTTTGGCTCAACGAACGGATCGCGATGTATTGCGGCGACGTCCTGTTCGCCGATCATCCCGAGATCGCGCGCCATCTCGCGAAATCCGTCGCCGCGCGCAAGGTGACGATGATCCCCTACGGCGGTTATCTCGTGGACACGGCGCCCGTCGAGCCGATCCTGGCGATGGGGCTCGAACCCAACGGTTATTTTCTCACCGTCTGCCGCATCGAGCCCGAAAATTCCCTCCTCGAAATCGTGCGCGCGTTTTCGCGCACAAGGCGGGATCGCAAATTGGTCGTGCTCGGCAAGTTCGATCCCGCGAATGCCTATCATAACGCGGTGCGCGCGGCGGCGAGCGACGAGGTTCTGTTTCCCGGCCCGATCTACGATCAGGCGGTACTGGCGAGCCTAAGATCGCATGTCCGGCTCTATTGCCATGGTCACACGGTCGGCGGCACCAATCCGTCCCTCGTCGAAGCGCTCGGCGCGGGTTGCCCGATCCTCGCGCAAAACAATCGTTTCAACAGCTGGGTCGCGGGGCCGGACCAATTCTATTTCGACGACGAGGCCTCCTGCGCGGCGCTGTTCGACAGCCTCGCCGACGACGACGCGCGGATCGCGCGCGCGCGGGCCGGCGCTAGGACGCAATTTCGGCGGCATTTCCAACTCGAGACGATCCTATCCGCCTACGAGCGCGCGCTTTCGGGCGAGAGCGTCACGGCATAGGGGCGAACAGAGACCGGCGGAGTGGATCGATCGCTTTTCAAGGCATCGACGCGAATTCAAAGACCGGCAATTGTGAATTGAACAATTGAGTCGCATCTGAGATACATAAGCGTCACGGAGAAATCGATATGGCGACACCGGCCAAAAGATCCGCCGAGCGCGGCATCAAACCGAAGAGAACCGGAGGCCGTGTCTCGTACCAGCCGCCTGGTCCTGCCCTCCACGCGAACGGCGTTGGTGGCTCCGGCTCGCTCGAGCGACCCCGCGCAAAGAAACCCGAAGACCAAAAAACGACAATGCTCCATATCCGCGTCGACGAGAAACTGAAGGCGGATGCGACGGCAACGCTCGACGAGATTGGGATTTCGCTGCCGGAGGCTCTGCGTGTTTTTCTGAAACGCGTCGTGAGGGACAAGGCGTTCCCGTTCCGGCTCGAAGCGCCGAACGCGAAAACAATTGCCGCCATGGAAGAGGGCCGGCTGTTGAGCGCGAGGTTCTCAACGGCACGGGAGCTTTTCGACGACCTCGAAAAAGGCGGCGGCGACTAAGCGCGCCGTTATCCCGCGACCGTCCGGCCATTCGAGAGAGTTCGTGAAGGATTGGGACCGGCTCAACCGAACGGGCCGCTTTGATATGAGTGGCCTGAAGAAGGTCATGATGCTCCTGATCGCCAACGACGGCCCCCTGCCACCGGAATATCGCGATCACGAATTGACGGGAGACTGGAAAGACTACCGGGACTGCCATGTCCATGGTGATTTCCTGCTCCTCTATCGATTGGATGGAACAGGCGACACCCAACAAATCGTCTTTGCCCGAATCGGAACGCATAGCGAGCTTTTTGGGTAAGGCAGATTTTGTCCCTACGGCGCTGCCCTACCCTTCGACGAGCGAGAACAGATATTTGCCATAGCTGCTTTTCGCCAAGGCCGCCGCGAGTCGCTTGAGATGGGCGGCGTCGATCCACCCCTGCATGAAGGCGATTTCCTCGGGGCAGGCGATGCGCAGACCCTGCCGGCGCTCGAAGACGCGCACGAATTCGGCCGCCTCGAGCAGACTGTCCGGCGTGCCGGTGTCGAGCCAGGCGAAGCCGCGTCCCATCTTTTCGACGCGCAGATTGCCTTTGTCGAGATAGAGCCTGTTGAGATCCGTGATCTCCAATTCGCCGCGCGGCGACGGCTTCAGATTGGCGGCGAGATCAACGACTTGGGCATCATAGAAGTAGAGCCCGGTCACGGCCCAATTGGAGCGCGGCTTGGCGGGCTTTTCCTCGATCGACAAGGCGCGGCCCTCGGCGTCGAAATCGACGACGCCGTAGCGCTCGGGATCGTGCACGTGATAGGCGAAAACCGTCGCGCCGGCGGCGCGCTCCGTGGCCGGGCGCATCAGATCGGATAGGCCGTGGCCGTAAAACACGTTGTCGCCGAGAATCAGCGCGGCGGGCTGGCCGTCGATGAATTTGGCGCCGATGAGGAACGCCTGCGCGAGGCCGTCGGGATTCGGCTGCTCCGCATAGTCGAGCGAAATTCCCCACTGCGACCCATCGCCGAGCATGCGCCGGAACAGCGGCAGGTCGTGCGGCGTCGAAATCAGCAGGATCTCCTTGATCCCGGCCAGCATCAGCGTGGTCAGCGGATAGTAGATCATCGGCTTGTCGTAGACCGGCAACAGCTGCTTGGAGATGACGCTCGTCATCGGATGCAGCCGTGTGCCGCTGCCGCCTGCTAAAATGATCCCGCGCATCTCATGGGCTCCCGGAAAACGAAAATCAGGTTGCGGCTTCGGACAAAAGCCGCGCGACGCAGGATTCGAGCGAGGCCGTCCAGACCGGTAGCGTCAGGCCGTAGCGCGCCGCCAGCCTGGCGCCATCGAGCCGCGAATTGGCTGGGCGTTTGGCCGGCGTCGGATAATCGGCCGAGGTAATGCGTTTCACGCGCGCAACCGGCCCGCCAAGCTTGGCCGAGGCCGCGAAAATCGCCTCGGCGACATCGGCCCAACTCGCCTCGCCCTGTCCAGTCATGTGAAAGACGCCATGAAGCGACGACGCGTCGTCGCCTACCGCCCGCCGCGCCACCGCGACGAGGGCGTGGGCGATATCGAGCGCCGAGGTCGGGCAGCCGCGTTGATCCGCGACGACGCCGATCTCGTCCCGCGTCGCCGCGAGACGCAGCATGGTTTTCACGAAATTCTGGCCGAACGGGCTATAGACCCAGGCCGTGCGCAATATGGCATGGGCCGGGTTGGCGGCCGCCACGGCCTGCTCGCCCCGGAGCTTGCTGCGTCCGTAGACCCCGAGCGGCGCGGTCGCGTCGTCCTCGCGATAGGGCCGTGGGCTCGCGCCGTCGAAGACATAATCGGTCGAAAGGTGCAGAACCGGCAGCCCGAGCCGAGCCGCCGCCGCCGCGACGGCGCCCGCGCCGACGGCATTGACGGCATCGGCCACATCCGGCTCGCTTTCCGCTCTGTCGACCGCCGTATAGGCCGCGGCGTTGATAACGGCGTCGGCGCTAGCGTTTCGAAGCGCCGGCCCCACCGTCTCCGGCCGCGCGAGATCGACATCGGGCCGGGCGAGGAAAACCAGATCGATCCCCTCGGCTTGGCCAATCTCCGCGAGAGCGCGGGCAATCTGGCCGTCGCGGCCGGTCACGGCGATCCGCATCGCTCAACCTCCCTTCGCCGGTGAAGGCGCGTCGAGACCGAGACGTTCGCCGGTATAGACCTTGTCGCGCAATGGCCGCCACCACCATTCATTGTCGAGGTACCAGCGCACGGTGCGCGCGATGCCGGTCTCGAAGGTTTCTTGCGCGCGCCAGCCGAGCTCCCTCTCGAGCTTCGTCGCGTCGATGGCGTAGCGATGGTCGTGGCCCGGCCGATCCGTCACGAAAGCGATGAGATCGCGGCGCGGTTGTTCCGCCGGAATCAAATCGTCGAGCACGTCGCAAATGGTCCGCACGACGCTCAGATTGCTACGCTCGTTGCGCCCGCCGACATTATATTTCTCGCCGATCCGTCCGGTTTGGACAATCGTCCACAACGCCCGCGCGTGATCCTCGACGAACAGCCAGTCCCGGATATTGCTGCCATCGCCGTAGACCGGCAACGGCTTGCCCTCCAGCGCGTTCAGGATCACGAGCGGGATCAGCTTTTCGGGGAAGTGGAACGGGCCGTAATTGTTCGAACAATTCGAGATGACGACCGGCAAGCCATAGGTCCGCGTCCAGGCGCTCGCCAAATGGTCGGAGGCCGCCTTCGAGGCCGAATAGGGCGAACTCGGATCGTAAGGCGTCGTCTCCTCGAAAAGCCCGTCCGGCCCAAGCGAGCCATAGACCTCGTCGGTCGAGACATGGAGAAAGCGGAACGCCGCCTTGGGCTCCGGCGCCAGCGCCGCCCAATAGGCGCGCGCCGCTTCGAGCAGCGTGAACGTGCCGGTGATATTCGTCTGGATGAAATCCGCC
>JARLIW010000045.1 GCA_031291515.1 Beijerinckiaceae bacterium
CTGGATCGCGGCGTCGATCGGCAGGATCGCGTTCTTGTCCTCGATGAAATCGCCGAGATGCGAATCCTCCTCGTCGCCGATCGGGGTTTCGAGCGAGATCGGCTCTTTCGCGATTTTGAGCACCTTGCGCACTTTTTCGAGCGGCATGGCGAGTTTTTCGGCGAGTTCCTCGGGCGTCGGCTCGCGGCCGATTTCATGCAGCATCTGACGCGAGGTCCGCACGATCTTGTTGATCGTCTCGATCATATGGACCGGGATGCGGATCGTCCTGGCTTGGTCGGCGATCGAGCGGGTGATCGCCTGCCGGATCCACCAGGTCGCATAGGTCGAGAACTTGTAGCCGCGCCGATATTCGAACTTATCGACGGCCTTCATCAGGCCGATATTGCCCTCCTGGATCAAATCCAGGAACTGCAACCCGCGATTGGTGTACTTTTTGGCGATGGAAATGACGAGACGCAGATTGGCCTCGACCATTTCCTTCTTGGCTTGGCGGGCTTCGCGCTCGCCTTTTTGCACCATGTGGACGATCTTGCGGAATTCCAGGATTTCGAGCCCGGTTTCGGTCGCGAGATTATGGATGTCGGTGCGGATGTCCTTGATCGGCTCGAGCCCGCGCGCGACAAAATCCTTCCAGCCGCGCGTGCCGAGCTTCGACACCCGCAGGATCCACTTCGGGTCCAGTTCCGAGTTCTGGTAATTCTTCAAAAAGTCTTCGCGGCTCACGCCATGGCTTTCGGCGAGGCGCAGCAGCTTGGTTTCGAGCCCGATCAGCCGCTTGTTGATGTCGTAGAGCTGCTCGACCAGCGAATCGATACGATTCTGGTTGAGCGACAGCGACTTGACGTCGGTCACCACCTCTTTCTTGAGGCTCTTGTATTTGCGCTCTTGCGAAGGCGTCAGCGTCTCGTTCTTGAGCTTGTTCTCGACGTTTTGGTCCTGGAGCTTGCGCAGGCGCTTATAGGCGTCGGCGATGCGGTCGAAGGTTTCGAGAACCTTCGGCTTCAGTTCGGATTCCATCGCCGACAACGAGACGGAGTTTTCCATATCGTCTTCGTCGTCGAAATTCTCTTCCGGGATCGGCGCGTCGCCGTCTTCGTCGGCGGGACGCAGGCCGGCCGGCGGATTGAGCGGCGCGGTCGCGGGGGCGCGGGCCTGCTGAGCGGCGAGAGCCGCTTCCTGCGCGCCCGGCGCGGTCATGTCGATCTTCGGCGTGTTCTTGCCGTCGGGGCCGGCATAGGTCGCCTCGAGATCGATGATCTCGCGCAGCAGGACGCGGCTGCTGTTGAGCTCGTCGCGCCAGATGATGATGGCCTGGAACGTCAGCGGGCTCTCGCAGAGCCCGGCGATCATCGCCTCGCGCCCGGCTTCGATCCGCTTGGCGATCGCGATTTCGCCCTCGCGCGAGAGCAATTCGACCGATCCCATCTCGCGCAGATACATGCGCACGGGATCGTCGGTGCGATCGGCGGGCTCGGACGAGCGGGTCGCGACGGCCTTCGGCGCGGCCGCCTCGACGAGATCGCCGCCTTCGGCTTCCTCGGGCTCGGCTTCCTCTTCCGCCTCGTCCTCGCCGGCTTCCTCGGCCTCGACGACGTTGATGCCCATTTCGTTGAGCATGGCCAAAATATCTTCGATCTGCTCGGAATTGACTTCTTCCGACGGCAGAACGGAATTCAACTCGGCATAGGTGACGAAGCCGCGCTTTTTGGCAGCCTTGATCATCCGCTTGACAGCGGCATCCGAGAGGTCGAGCAAGGGTCCGTCGGCGCTTTCGGTTACGGCGCCATCGGTTTCCGCCTTCTCATTTTCCTTCTTCGCCATCCGATCCTCTTTCCCACGCGTCGCGGACCACCCGTCCGAGGACGCCCGGAGATGTCCTGGGCGGCTCCGCGATCCGCCGCCATACCCTAATTTTACCCGGCTTTGAAGAGATTGCTCGCCTCGAGACCGGAAATAACGAACTTTTCGCCCGGCGACCGCTTGCGGCCCGGGTCACGATTCGATCCAGGACCGTTTCGACGATATGTCTGGAAAAGATTAAGACCCTTTCCACCAGACCGCTGCCGGAGAGAACTTATCTCGGCGAGGCCGGTCAAACGCGCTCAAATGGCCGGTTTCGGCCGTCCCGACGAGGCGCCGAACCCTTCAACCGCCGCCTCCGTTCCCGCAAGGGCACTCAACTGCTCCTGAATATCCCGCATGCGCGCGAAATTCGCGTCGCAGGCGTCGAGGGCGAGAGCGGCTTCGGCGGAAAGCAACTCTCTATGTAAGGCTCGGGCCTTACGATGCAAGGTCAATGCCTGCCGTAAAACGGCGTCGGCATCGGCCAAGGCGGCATCGGGATGCGAATACCACCCAAAAGCTGGCCCAATTCGGTCCAATTTGGCCAATGTGGCATCGAATCCGAGATTCCCGAGCGCCGCGCGCAAGCTTGAACTGAGCGGGATGTCGTCATGGACGAGATCGAGCATGGCATCGCGCAGCGGGCCCGCTTCCTTGGCCGAAAAATCGAGACTTGCCAAGTCCTCGGCGTGATCGGCGATCAGACTGGGCTGCGCGAGAAGCAGCGTGAGAATCAGCGCCTCGCGCGCGGGGATGCTCGCCGCCGTGGGACGGAACGCGGGGCTCTGGGTCAGGCTCGCGCTGACCATGACGGGCGAGGAGAGATAGCCGAGCCGGTCGCCGCCGGACGCGCCGCGACCTGCCCCGCCACGCCGGGGTCCGCTTTGAGCGCGCCGCTCGAAGGCGCGCTCCGGCGTCCCGAACAGGGCTTTAAGTCTCTGATCGAACTCCGCTTTGTAATAGCGGCGCAAGGCCTCGTCCTTGATCGCGGCGACCGTCTCCGCGAGATCGCGCTCGAGGCTCGCGCGATGTTCGGGCGTCGTCAGGGCGCGGTTTTCCATCTGGCGCGACCAGAGGAGGTCGACGAGCGGCAGCGCCGCGCGCAAGGCCTCCTCGACCGCGCCGGGGCCCGCCGCGCGCAGGATATCGTCGGGATCCTGGCCCTCCGGCAACAAGGCGAAGGCCAAGGTTTTTTCCGGCCCGATCAAGGGCAGCGCCATGTCGGCGGCCCGGAACGCGGCCTTATGGCCGGCCGCGTCGCCATCGAAACAGAGAATTGGCTGGCTCGACATGCCCCACAGCAGGGCGCCTTGGTCCGGCGTCAGCGCCGTGCCGAGCGGCGCCACGGTTTCGGGAAATCCGGCGGCATGCATGGCGATGACGTCGATATAGCCTTCGACCGCGATCACCCGCCCCCGGTCGTGGGCGGCCTTGCGCGCCTGGTGATGGTTGTAGAGCACCGCGCCTTTATGAAACAGCGGAGTCTCGGGCGAATTCAGATATTTGGCGGGAACGTCCTTTTCCATCGCCCGGCCGCCGAAGGCGATCACGCGGCCGTTGCGATCCGCGATCGGGAACATCACGCGGTCCCGGAACCGGTCGTAGGGGACCGGAATATCCTCGCCATGGATCAACAATCCGGCCTCGATCATGGTTTCGACCGTCGCGCCCCTGGCGGCCAAGGCATCGCGCAACGCATGGCGCTCGCCCAGGGCATAGCCGAGACGAAATTGCTTTTGAACGTCGAGGGCGATCCCGCGCCCCGCGAGATAGGCGCGCGCGCGGGCGCCGCGTTCGCCGCGCAACTGAGCCTCGAAATATTGGGCGGCGAGATCGAGCACCTCGTGGAGACCGGCGCGGCGGATTTCCTGGCGCTCGGCGTCGGGGGAGCGCTCGGGAAGGTCGAGCCCCGCGTCGCGCGCGAGCCGCTCGACGGTCTCGGGAAAGGACAGCCCCTCCGTCGCCATCACAAAGTCAAAAATATTGCCATTCTTGCCCGAGGAAAAGTCGAACCAGGCCATTTTTTGGTCGTTGACGAAGAAGCTTGGCGTCTTTTCCGCGCCGAAGGGCGAGAGACCCTTCCATTCCCGGCCGGATTTCATCAGCTTGACATGCCGCCGCACGACGTCCGACACCGGAAGCCGGGCTTTGATCTCGTCGAGGAAAGAGGGCGGGAAGCGCATGATGAAAACAGCTATACGGGTGCGGCGGGGGCAAGCAGGACGGTTCGAGGCGGCTTATCCCCTCAATCAACAGGGTCGCCGCGCAGAATCATGTCCCGGACAAGCAAGGCGGACAGGATCATAACCGATATGAGCATTCCGGAACGATTTTTTGAGATGAAACGGCGGGGCCAGCCGATCGCGGTGCTGACCGCCTATGACGCGCCCACCGCGCGCCTGCATGCCGAAGCGGGGATCGACCTGATTCTCGTCGGCGACAGCGTCGGCACCAACATTCTAGGCTATCGGGACGAGCGCGAAGTGACGCTGGCCGATATTGTCCACCATGTCGGCGCGGTGCGGCGCGGCGCGCCCGAGGCCGCGATTGCCGCCGACCTGCCCTATGGCACTTACGACACCCCGGCCGACGCCGCCGTCAATGCACGCGCCATCGTCGCGGCCGGCGCGAATATCATCAAATTCGAGGGCGCGCGGCCGGAGATCGTCGCGGCGCTGACAAGCGCCGGGATCGCGGTCAGCGGGCACCTTGGTTTGGAGCCCCAGCACCATGCGGAAAAGCGGCTTCAAGGCAAAACGGCCAGTGCCGCCCAGCAGATCCTCGCGAACGCCTTGGCGCTCGACAAGGCCGGCGTATCGCTGATGATTCTCGAGCTCATTCCCGAGGAATTGGCGAGCGCGATCACCAAGGCCGTCGCGGCCCCGACAATCGGCATCGGCGCCGGCCGCGGCACCGACGGCCAAGTGCTCGTGACGACCGATATGCTCGGCATGACCGCCGCGAATTTCCGCCACAACCGCCGCTATGCCGAGATCGGCCAGGCGGCGCGCGAGGCGGTCGCCGCCTATGCCGCCGATGTCCGCAACCGGCGCTTTCCGGGCCCGGAGAATGTGTTCTTGATGCCGAAGGACGCATCGGGCGCGGTGTAAAAGGCGGGGGCAATCGGGCGGTGCCACGCCAATAGCCCTCATGCCGAGGAGGAGCGTAGCGACGTCGCGAAGCACGAGGGCGCGGTCCCTCGCTCCGGCAGCGGTTTGCAACGTTTCAGCCCGCTGGAGCCCTCGTCTTTCGAAACGGCGTCGCGTGCCGCGCCCGTCAGACTGGATGAGGCAGAGGCTGGCTCCGCCTCCTCAAGATGAGGGGATCGCAGCCATTTCAATTGAGTTGATGTTCTCGGCTTGCGGTTCTTCACCCGATTGCCCTGGCTTTAGGGCCGTCGCCGCGCTCACGATAAAAACGCGCTCTTTGCAAGAAGAGCGCGCCTGTTCGCGAAACCTAGAACTTCAATAGGAAATATTCGCGGCTCTATCCGCCGAGCTTGGCCTTCACCACGCCGCTGGCCTTGGCGAAATCCATTTTGCCGGCATATTTCGCCTTCAAGATCCCAACGACTTTGCCCATGTCCTTGATCGAGGTCGCGCCGGTCTCTTCGATCGCGTCCGCGATCGCCGTCGCGACATCGGCGTCATCCAATTGCTTCGGCAAGAATTCCGTCAGAATCGCGATTTCTTCCGATTCGACCAAGGCAAGATCCGCGCGGCCCGCCTTTTGGTAGATCTCGAGCGATTCCTGCCGACTCTTCACCATCTTTTGAAGCAAGGCGAGAATTTCGGCCTCCCCCAGCGTCTTACCTTGGCCGCGGGCCTCGATGTCCTTGTCCTTCAACGCGGCGTTGATCAAGCGGAGGGTCTCAACACGGCGCTTGTCGCCTGCTTTCATAGCAGTTTTGAGTTGGTTGTTTAAGGCGTCGCGCATCGCGTGTATCCTGACTGTGAAGAAGCTGAAACGTTGTTTAAATAAGCAGTTTAGTTTGGAGAGATACACAAACCAGTTGATTTTTTCGGGGAATAGGTGCTGGATCCCACCGAACTGGAAATCGAGCCTCGGACAGGCGTTGAAACTTTCCGGTGATTTGTCTCCCTCTCCCCGATTGTCCTGTTGATCCCTAGCAATCTTTTGTGAGATTTGAATGCGTCGTCCCGTTAAACCGTTCGTGACGGAATATAAAGGCCCCAGCCGGCGTCCCCCGCAGCAAGCTGCGGCGAGTTTGCGCCGGACCTACGAGGATCACGCCGCGGCCCCCTCGGTCAACGAAAGTTTTTCGCGCGGCGGTCCAGATCACGCGCATTCGATCGATGATTCCTACGAAGCGGCGATGCGGGCCGCCGACGCGCTGTTCGCGCCCAATGGGCACAAGCCGCCGTCCGACGCCGCGTTTTCCGACAATGCCTCGACCTTCGACGACGCGCCGCAGGATGGCGCAAGCGGAATCTCGCCGCGAGGCGGGCGGATCTTGCGCGTTCTCGACGAACCGCCGGTTCCTGCCCTCGCCGAGTTGGAGGAGGAGCGAGCGCCGAAGCGGCGTGGCCGCAAGCCGGGCTCGAAGAATAAACCGAAAGCCGGGATCGTCGCCCCCTCCGCGGCCGAGCACGCCGGGACGGCGGAGCCATTCGACTGGAGCACATCATTCCCCGCGGCGCCGACGCCGAAGGTGGCGCCGCTATCGCCAGCCTATCACGCGAGCGCGGCGCGCGGCCGCGCCGCGACCCCTGCTGTCGAGACGCCGGACGCGCCCCAACGCGCCGTCCGGCGTGTCCAAGCGGTCTCGTCCGATTACGCCGCCCGGAACGAAACGCGTTTTGCCTGGGTTCGGACCAAGCTCGCGCCTGGCGAGCAATGGAAGCGTCGGCTTCCCAAGGTTTGCTGGTAGGCCGGCGCAAACAGATTCGAGAGGTTTGCCCTCGAACTTTGAGCGCCCACAAAAACGCCGAAGTCGAACGTCCCTGGCGCAATAAACACGGTGGCGACAGGTCTTGGCACCACCGGCGCCGTTCAGGAGCCCCCGGATGTCGATAGCCTATTGGTGCATTGTGGTGGGTGCTTTGCTGCCCTATGCGAACATTGGCGTCGCCAAGATGCGCAGCCCCTACAACAACCGCTTTCCGCGCGCGCACGAAAAATATCGAGGCTTGGCCCTTCGCGCTTACGGCGCGCAAGAAAATAGTTTTGAGGCCTTTCCGTTTTTTGCCGTCGCGGTCTTGGTGGCGAGCGGCGGCTCGGCGCATGTGGTCGATCCCCTTCTCAACTCCCTAGCCTTGGCGTGGGTCGTTACCCGGCTCGCCTATAGTGCCGTCTATCTCTTGGACCAGCCGACAGCGCGGAGCCTGATCTGGTTCGTCGGCGTGGGGCTCACCCTTTCGATTTTGACAATGCCCGCATGGCACGGGTGACGGGCATCGCCACTTTCATTAGAAATGCCCTTAGGGCGCGTTCCGCTTGGGTCGAATGCACTCTCGAGCGTGTCATCGGTCTAAAAGGTCCGCGGCTTTTCGAGACATGCTTTAGGCTTGCGGACAATATCGGACGCTCAACCGGGAAGGGTCGCGCGCGTGGATAAGTTCAGCCAGGGTCAGATCCTGTCCGGCGGCCGGGACCAGCCGCCGGACCGCGGGACAGAACATTCGCCCGTCGGCGCGGATGCGCCGGCCGCGCATCCCGAAGCCGCCATCCTCTCGCTCAAACACGCGATGCGACGCGCCCGGTTCGACGATGCCGAACGCAGTGACGTGATCACCGATCTGAGGGCCGCGCGGATCGCCCGCCTCGAAGTCTTGCAAGAGGCCCTGGGCCCCTTGATCGCGCAAATTCCGGCCGGTGTCGAACTATTCGATATCGGCATCACGCGCGGCACCAATCCGCGCTTGTTCATCGACATGATTGCCTTTGTCGAACTGGGGCGTGACTCCAGGGTCTATCGATTTCTCCAGGACACCCGCAACGGACGGGTGATCTTGGCGGAAAGCGAGTCGGTCGACGCGATCGTCGAAGCCGCCACTTATTATGTCGCGCGCCGCCTGCTCGAACGCGAAAAGGCCTTGGCCGCGGACGTAACGGGCGTCGCGTTGGACAGCGGCGGTTCCGCGGCCGGTCCACGCCCCCCGGAAAAGCCAAAAGCGGCGCCGAGGCTCACCTTCCTTGGTCTCCTCGGTCTGGTCTTTGTCTTTATTATCAACGTATTGGGATCAATGACGTTTTTTGGCCTCTTGGCCTTTGCGGCCTGGATCGCCTGGTCGAATTATCATCCGTGATGTTCGCGCTCGTTCCCTTCGGTCGAACCACGACGGAAATCGCCCTGCGTTCAAGACGTTCGAGAATGTCCTCGATCGAAAGCCTGCAACTTTTCCACTCTAAGCGGCCTCGGCCGCGGCGGGAAGCCACACGCTGAAGCGGGCGCCGAGCACCACCGGCGGTTCGCCCGGCGCTGGCGGCGGCCCCGTTCGGTTCGCCGATGTGATCAATCCGCCGTGAACCTCGACGATTTGGCGCGAAATCGAAAGACCGAGCCCCGAATTCTGGCCAAAGCCTTGATTGGGCCGGTCGGTGTAAAAGCGCTCGAAAATGCGTTCGAAGGCGTCCGCCGGAATTCCCGGTCCGTCGTCATCGACGACGATCTCGTAGCCCGAGGGTCCATTGGGCACCCGTGGATCGCGCGCGGGACGCAAGGCCACGCGAACACTGCCGCGCGGCGACGAAAACGACCGCGCATTGTCGATCAGATTGTTGAAGACCTGGCCGAGGCGGGAGTCGAACCCCTGGACGACATAGGTGCAGGGAAGCGGCGTGCCGCGCGCCGGCGGCGTGATATCGAGACTGACGCGAATCTCGTCCTTGCCGGTTTCGTTGGCGACCGACACCACGGCTTGCAAAATGTCTCTCAGGCTGACGTCGCGGCTTTCGGCCCGCGCAAGCTCCGCATCGAGGCGGGACGCGTCGGAAATGTCGCTGATCAGCCGATCGAGACGGCGCACATCGTGTTGGATCACGGCCAGCAAACGCTCTTGGGATTGCGGATTGCGCGCGATCGGCAATGTCTCGACGGCGCTGCGCAACGAGGTCAACGGGTTTTTGAGCTCATGCGCGACATCGGCGGCAAAACTTTCAATGGCCTCGATCCGATTGTAGAGGGCCTTGGTCATGTCGCGCAGCGAACCCGAGAGATGGCCGATTTCATCGGCGCGCCAGGTATAATCGGGAATTTCTTGGCGCGATTTCGTGCCCTTGCGGACTCGATCGGCGGCCTCGGCGAGCTTGCGCATCGGCTCGGCGATCGTGCCGGCGAGAAAGAGCGACAGCAAAAACATGATCGCGGCCGACACCAGGAAGATGCGGACGATCGTCCAGCGTTCCGAGACGATGATGGAGTCGATATCCCCTCCCAATGTCGAGAGCAGGAGCGCGCCCTTGACATCTTGCTGGCGCTGAATCGGCACCGCGACCGAAATGATCGTGTCGCCCTTGGCGTTGACCCGCACGACCGATTCGACGCCTCCGGCCAGCGCCCGGACGACTTCCGGGAGGCTCTTGCCATCGGGCGTCCCGAATTCGTCGTAGCGTTGGACCTCGGTTTTCCGGAACCGGCCCTTCACGGAGTCCCAGGTTCGCTCGATCAAGGTCCAGGCGCCGTCGGCCGCGGTGCGCGGCGGGCTCGAGCGCGGCGCATTGATTCGGCGATTGAGGGAGCGCGAATCGAGCAGAAGATAGCCATCGGGATCGAAAATCCGCGCCCGCGTCCGCGTCGGCATGACGAGCCGGCGCAGGACGGGACCGATGCGCTCGGGATTGATCGAAAATTGCAGCGAGGGTTGGTTTTCGTCGGCGCCGCCCGGCGCATTGGCCGCGCCCGGCGCGAGTTGCAGAAGCTTCTCCGGATCGATCGTGATGGCGCCGGTATCGACGCTGGCCGAAGCGGAAATGGCCGCCGCGATGATCTCGCCTTGGGCCTGTAGGCTCTCGATCCGCGCGTCGATCAGACCCTCGCGGAACTGGTTCACATAGAGAAAGCCGACCGCCAAGGCGACGAGCCCACCGAGGTTGAGCACGACGATTCGGCGCGTCAGCGACGAGGAAAACCGCGACGAGATCGCGCGCGTGAGCCGACGCAGCCTGCGAACCAGCCCGCGCCGTACCCGGCGCGAACGCCCCGTGACAAGGCCTTGCTGACTCTCAGCCGTCATGACCGATGGCTTCCGGGAACGGAAAAATGCACGCCGCCGCGAGCTTGTTGCCCGCCCTCGCACCCGGGCGGGATGCGCTTTTTCCAACATCGACATGGCTCGCCGCTAGCGGACCGGAGCCCTTCCCGCGACGCGGCTCACTCCTTGAAACGATAGCCCACCCCATAAAGCGTCTCGATCATTTCGAAATCGTCGTCCACGGCTTTGAACTTCTTCCGCAGTCTCTTGATATGGCTGTCGATCGTCCGATCGTCGACATAGACCTGATCGTCATAAGCCGCATCCATCAGCGCATTGCGGCTTTTGACGACGCCCGGGCGCGTCGCAAGCGCTTGCAAGATCAAGAATTCCGTGACCGTCAGGGTCACCGGATCGTTCTTCCAGGTGCAGGTGTGGCGCTCCGGGTCCATCTTGAGCAGACCGCGCTCCAAAATCTTGGCCTCGGATTCTTTCTGCTGGGCGGCTTCCTTCGGATTGGCCCGGCGCAGGATCGCCTTGACGCGCTCGACCAGCAGGCGCTGCGAAAACGGCTTGCGGATGAAATCGTCGGCGCCCATTTTGAGACCGAACAATTCGTCGATCTCCTCGTCCTTCGAGGTGAGGAAAATCACGGGCAGGTCGGATTTCTGCCGGAGACGGCGCAACAACTCCATTCCATCCATGCGCGGCATCTTGATGTCGAAGATCGCGAGATCGGGCGGATTGGCCTTCAATCCGTCGAGAGCCATCGCGCCATCCGTATAGGTCTGGACGCGGTAGCCTTCGCCCTCCA
>JARLIW010000242.1 GCA_031291515.1 Beijerinckiaceae bacterium
CAACCGCTGCCGGACGATCGCGGCATAGCGATCGGGATGGTAGCTTTCGGGATCTTCACCGGCCACATAGGGAATGCCGAGACCGCCGCCGAGATCGGCGTGATCGATCGCATGGCCGTCAGCGAGCAATTCCTCGAGAAATCCCGCGAGAAGGGAAAAAGCCTGGTCGAAGGGCGCGAGTTTCGTCAATTGCGAGCCGATGTGCATATCGACGCCGGTCACGCGCAAGCTCGGCTTGGCCGCCGCGTCGCGATAGACCGCGCGGGCCCGCGACAGCGGAATTCCGAATTTGTTCTCCGCCTTGCCGGTGGCGATTTTCTTGTGGGTCAGCGGATCGACGTCGGGATTGACGCGCAACGCGATGCGCGCCTCGCGGCCCTTGGCCGAGGCGATCTCCGAGAGCATGTCGAGTTCGGGCTCGGATTCGACATTGAAGCACAAGATGTCCTCATCGAGCGCCAGGGCGATTTCCTCGCGCGTCTTGCCGACGCCGGAAAACGTGATGCGGCTGCCTGGCACGCCAGCGGCCCGCGCGCGACGCAATTCCCCGCCGGAGACGACATCCATGCCGGCCCCCAGGCGGGCCAAGGTCGCCAGCACGGCCTGGTTGGAATTGGCCTTGAGCGCGTAGCAGACCAGCGTGTCCAAGGTCCCGAAGGCGGCTTTGAACACCTGATAATGGCGCGTCAGCGTCGCCGTCGAATAGCAATAGAATGGCGTGTCGATCTCATCGGCCAAGGCCGAGAGATCGACGTCTTCCGCATGGAGGACGCCGTTTTTGTAATCGAAATGATGCATCGGGCGGGCTTTATAACAGGGGATCGAGCGCGAAAGGGCGGTTGGGCGTAATCGGATCCCCATTGACGGTCGGTCGCGGCTTGGCCACGGGAGTCGATTTGGTTTGGCTTTGAGCCGCCGGCGAGCCTGGCGGCGGTTCCAACGGGCCACGGCGGCCGCACCCGCCCAGCAGGCAAGCGGCGGCGAGCAAAAGCACCGAGAGGACGCGTGTTGGTGTGGCTTGACCCAATGACCTAACTCCGATCGCCGCTTCCCCCGGATTGAATCCGGGACCGGGGCGCGTTCCGGCTTCAGAAAAGCCTACCAACCTTTCCGCCCCAGGCTCTATAGCGGAAAGCGGAGCCGAGGCGAAGATCAAGATGCACACGAATGAAACAGAAGTTCCGCCGCGGCTTTTGAGCGAGGAGGCGGTTGCCGCGCGGCTGTTGTACCGGGACGGCCTGATGCTGGTGCTCGACAAGCCGCAGGGAATCGCCGTGCATCGCGGCGGGGGAGGCGGCCCGAGCCTCGAGACTTTTTTCGGCGGCCTGCGTTTCGGGTTGCCGCGCGATCCGGCGCTGGCGCATCGGCTCGATCGCGACACGTCGGGCTGCCTGGTCCTTGGGCGACACCACAAGGCCCTGGAAAAGCTCGGACTTTTATTCAAGCAGGGGAAAATTTCGAAGACCTATTGGGCGGTGGTCGATGGCGTGCCCGATGCCGACGAGGGGCTGATCGACCTGCCGCTCGGCCGGCTCGACGCGTCGCGGGGCTGGTGGATGAAGGTCGATCCACTCGGGCAGCCCTCGCGCACGCGTTACACCGTGCTCGGCCGCGCGG
The DNA here is from genome assembly GCA_031291515.1 of Beijerinckiaceae bacterium. Taxonomy (GTDB): domain Bacteria; phylum Pseudomonadota; class Alphaproteobacteria; order Rhizobiales; family Beijerinckiaceae; genus RH-AL1. The sequence goes on from JARLIW010000242.1 coordinate 1,618, forward strand.
AGGGCCGGGCGTTCCTCGCATTGGAGCCGCTGACCGGGCGCACCCACCAGCTCCGCGTCCATTGCGCCGCCTTGGGCTGGCCGATTCTCGGCGATCCCATCTACGGGACCGGGACGCTGAGCGCCCCGAGCCTGCATCTCCATGCCCGCTCGATTTCGGTGCCGCTTTATAAGAATAAGGAAGCGGTTGCCGTCGAAGCGCCGGTGCCCGCGCATATGACGGCGACGTTGGCGGGGTTTGCGGGCTGAACGATCATTGGGGTTGAGATTACAGCTTGGGCGCGTATTCTTGCTGGAGGTCGCCCATCGGCTGTTCCGGGAAACGCCCATGCCAATGTTCAAACTGCCGCTTTCGGGCGATGTCTCGCAGCAAATCAGCCCGTTTTCGAACTGGTTCAGCGGGGCGTTCAATCAATATGGCCTCGTCAACATTTCGATTGGGCAGTCGTCGGAACCCCAGGTCGAGGCGGATGCGCTGACCGACGTCGCCTCCTACGGCAAGCAACTCGGGCGTATCGGCGACGCTCTGATCGTCCTGCTCGAACATTTTCACCCCGAGGGTGGTTTGAACGAGCATGAACGCGAGGCGATCGAGGATCTGTACAAAATGCTCGACGCGATCGCCGACGTGAAGGAGCGTCACAAGAGACCCGCGCTTCGTCCACGCCGGAAATGAAAAACTTCGAGAAGCCAGCGCCCGCGGTCCTCTCAGTAGCACGGAAGCCTTTGTCCAAACTCGGTATACCAGAACCCGTCCGGCGTGCCGCGATGAGGACTGTCTAAATGCTTCGGACAGTCGGTATTGACGTATCCGTAACGAATCGTGTCCGAGTCCTGGGCCCACGGGTCGATCGCCGGCGGATGGGCGACGGGAGCCGCGTCTCGCGTCACGCGCGGGGTCGCGCCCTTGCCGAGAGACGTCCGGCGATGTCTCCGGCCAGGGTAAATGTGCCGAGGGGAATGGTGGCGCGAATGCGCATGCTCCCGACGATCGGCGCGAGCGCCCGAGCCGTCGGCCGCGATCGTAGGCGCCGCGGGCAAGGCAGCTAGCAAAATACCGAGCAAAACAGCCGAGCGCATTCCGTGAGAGGGGCTCATGCGAGACCTTTGTTGTCGAACCGGGGAAAATTCCAGACGTTTAAAATGCCAAGCCGGCGTCACGCATCGCGTTCGATCGATCCACGACCGAGCGCCCGCCCGGTATTTCGGAAGCTCTTGCGCGGGAGAATACGGTGCTTCGACGATGGTTCCATGAAAGCAAGATGAGCCGGCGCGCGAGGCTCCAGGGTCGGACGGCTGGCCGCTTCGGCCGCTTTGGTGTTTCGAGCCCATGGAGTCCTCCTCGCGTCTCGTGTCCTCCTCACGTCGCCCCCGCCCGCGGCAGGCTCACGCCGCCGACCAGGCGCGTAATCTCCGCCGCGCTGGCCATGACAAGCGGGCCCAGTCGGGCCACCGCGACATCGTCGAGCCGGGCTACCGGGCCGGAAATTGAAATCCCCGCGACGGGGTCGCCATATTCGTTGAAGACCGCCGCCCCGATACAGCGCATGCCGGCATTGCGTTCCTCGTCGTCGAGCGCCCAGCCGCGCCGGTGGGCGAGGGCGAGATCGACGAACAAGGCTTGCGGTTCGGTCAAGGTCTTTTCCGTGAAGCGGGGCAGGCCTTTCGTGGCGATGATTCGCTCGACCGCGGCGCGGGACATTTCGGCCAGCAGCGCCTTGCCGATGCCGGAGGCATGGGCCGGACGCCGCTCGCCGGTGCGAAAAAACGCGCGAATCGGCTCCAAGCTTTCGATCTGCGAGACGAAGACGATCTCGCCGCCCTCGAAAATGGCGATATTGGCGGTTTCGCCGCTCGCGTGCATCAGCTCCTGCATGATGCCGCGTCCGGCGGTGGCGATCGAAAAGCGGCGGGGAAACGCCATGCCGGTCCGGAACGCCTCGACGCCGATCGCCCATTGCTGGTCGCGTTCGAGAAATTCGACGAAGCCGCGCGCCGCGAGCGTGGTCAGCAGCCGATAGGCCGAGGAGGGCGCGAGATTGGCGCGGTGCGAAAGCTCGGAGAGCGAAATCCCATCCGATTGCGCGAGAATGTCGAGCAGCCCCAAGGCGCGGTCCAGCGCTTGCACGGCGCCGGGCTCGGGAGCATGGGTCGCGCGCGGGCGACCGCGTGGGCGGGGAAGAGGAGCTGCCGGCATGGTGAAACACCGTGGGGGAGGAGTTTCTGGTGGAATCTTTTTCCATTTTGGGGAAAATGACGTCGTGGGAAAACTAGAATAGCAGGCGAATCAAGGAAAAGCATTATTTTGTCGGGAATTTGGAAAACGTTTTCGAAAAAATTGACAGGGCCGCGCGTCGTCGCCAATTTGCGTCGCTCGTGAACGTGTCCGCGAAAGCCGCTCCGGCTTTTCCGACGCGAAGGGGCGCGGCCTCTTGAAAAAGAAGCGCAGGGTCCGCGAAGCTGGACGGGAGATGGCTTGAATGACGATGATCGAGAAAAACGGCCTCAAGATCGAGCGCAAGCTCCATGATTTCATCGTCGCGGAGGCGCTGCCCGGCACCGGCATTTCCGAAACCGCGTTTTTCGGGGGCTTTGCCGGGATCGTGACCGAGTTCGCCCCGAGGAACCACGCTCTCCTGGCGGTGCGCGACGAGCTGCAAGCTCGGCTCGACGCCTACCACCGCGAGAACCGCTCCAAGCCGCTCAATCAGGCCGCCTATATCGCCTTCCTGCGCGAGATCGGCTATCTCTTGCCCACGCCCGCGCCCAAGCAGATCGAGACGGACAATGTCGACGAGGAATTTTCCTCGATCGCCGGGCCGCAGCTCGTCGTGCCGATGTCCAACGCCCGCTACGCTCTCAATGCCGCCAATGCGCGATGGGGCAGCCTTTACGATGCGCTCTACGGCACCGACGCGATCCCCGAAAATCAAGGAGCCGAGCGCGGCGGGCATTACAATCGCGTGCGTGGCGCTCGTGTCATCGCGGAAGCCAAGGCGCAGCTCGATCTCGTCGCGCCGCTGTTGCGCGGCAAACATGCCGACGTCACGGGTTACCGCGTCGACGCCGGCCGTCTCGTCGCCTCCACGGCGAGCGGGGATACCGGCCTGGTCCATGCCGACCGGTTCACCGGCTTCCGCGGCCACAATGGCTCGCCGTCCGGGGTTTTGCTCGCCAACAACGGCCTGCATATGGAAATCATCATCGACCGCGCCCATCCGATCGGGCGGACCGATCCCGCGGGCGTGTCCGACATTTTGGTCGAAGCCGCGATTTCCTCGATCATGGACATGGAAGATTCCGTCGCCGCCGTCGATGCCGAGGACAAGATTCTCGTCTATCGCAATTGGCTCGGCCTGATGAAGGGCACGTTGCGCGAGGAATTCGAGAAGAACGGCGAAATCGTTCATCGCACCTTGGCGGGCGATCGGGTCTATCGCAGCGCCAAGGGCGGCGAATTGCGGTTGTCCGGCCGCAGCCTCATGCTGATCCGCAATGTCGGGCATCATATGTTCACCGACGCGGTCCTCGACGCGGAGGGGCGCGAAATCCCGGAAAATCTGCTCGACGCCATGGTGTCCTGCGTGATCGCCCGGCATGATCTGTTTGGCGAGCATCCGTTCAAGAATAGCCGCGCCGGCTCGATCTATATCGTGAAGCCTAAAATGCATGGGCCGGACGAAGTCGCCTTCGCCGACGCTCTGTTCGGGCAGGTCGAGAAGGTGTTGGAGCTTCAGCCCTATACGATCAAAATGGGGATTATGGACGAGGAGCGGCGCACCAGCGCGAACCTCATGGCCTGCATCCAGGCGGCGTCGCATCGCGTCTGCTTCATCAATACCGGCTTCCTCGACCGAACCGGCGACGAGATCCATACGTCGATGGAAGCGGGGCCGATGGTCCGCAAGAACGCGATGAAATCGACGCCTTGGATCACCGCTTACGAGGATCTCAACGTCGATGTCGGTCTGGCGAGCGGCTTGCCCGGCCGGGCGCAGATCGGCAAGGGCATGTGGGCGGCGCCCGACCAGATGGCGCTGATGCGCGCGATGAAAAAAGTGCATCCCGAGGCCGGCGCCAATACCGCTTGGGTGCCCTCGCCGACCGCCGCGACCTTGCATGCCTTGCATTATCACGAGGTCAATGTCGCCGAGCGCCAACAAGCCTTGCGCGCGAGAAAGCCGGCCGAATTGAGCGATCTGTTGACGATCCCCCTGGCCAATTCCAACTTCTCGCCCGAAGAGGTGCGGCAGGAATTGGAAAACAACGCGCAAGGCCTGCTCGGCTATGTCGTGCGCTGGATCGACCAAGGCGTCGGCTGCTCGAAAGTGCCCGACATCAACAACATCGGGCTGATGGAAGATCGCGCGACCTTGCGGATTTCCTCGCAGCATATCGCCAATTGGCTGCTGCACGGGATCACCACCGAAGGCGAGGTCATGGACGTGCTGAAGCGGATGGCGCGGGTCGTCGATGCGCAAAATGCCGGCGATCCGCTCTATCGCCCGATGGCGCCCAGTTACGATGGCCCCGCCTTCAAGGCCGCCTGCGATCTCGTGTTCAAGGGACGCGAACAGCCCAACGGCTACACCGAGTTCATCCTCCACGCCCGCCGGCGCGAGGCCAAGGTGCTGCAAGCCCGGTTGGCGAGGTTCCCTGGCAAGCTGATGGATTTTTCGGCTTAGGGATTTGCATGGAAAAATGACTGCGCGGCGCCAATCTCGTAGCCCTCA
>JARLIW010000243.1 GCA_031291515.1 Beijerinckiaceae bacterium
AGCGCGATCTGCGAACCTTACGCGCGCCGGTCGATGGCACGGTGCAGCAGCTTGCCGTCCATACGCTGGGCGGCGTGGTGACGCCGGCCCAGCAGCTCATGGTGCTGGTCCCCAAGGACGCTGGTCTGGAGATCGAGGCGATTCTCGCCAACAAGGATGTCGGATTTGTCCATAAGGGCCAAGAGGTCGAAATCAAAGTCGAGGCCTTTACGTTCACGCGCTATGGGCTTTTGCACGGGCGAGTCACCAGCCTGAGCCAGGATGTGGTGGCGCCGCAGGATGCGTCCGGGGCCGGCCCGCAAGGCGACCGCAAGGGCGAGGATGCCGACGCTAGCGACGAAGAGGCCCGCCAAGCCCGCCAGCCCGCCTATGTCGCACATGTGTCTCTGGACGCGCTGGGTGTCACGACCGAAAATGGCTTCGCGCCACTTGAACCGGGCATGGCGGTTACAGCGGAAATCAAAACAGGGCGGCGGACGGTGATGAGCTATCTGCTCTCGCCACTGAGCCGGTTCAAGCAAGAGGGGCTGCGGGAGAGATGATCAAACATAAAAAAATCCAGCTTTTATCGGCTTTGATAATTGCCCCGATCATATGGCTCACGATTTGTCTGCCTCGAGATGTTCACGCGTCGGAAAAACTGAGGGTGACAAAGGTTATTCATATACCAAATGATATACAGTCCAGCTGGAGCGGCATTCCGTCTAGCGAGGCTTATGGCTTGGCTATGAGTCAGGATGGAAAAAAAATCGCAGTATATACTCATTATGGAAAGAATATTGAAATCTTTAATATCGACGGATCCCTAAACGAAAAAATTACCGTAAGCTGTCTTTCTCTGAGTGTTTGCGCGCATTCTCTGGCTTTTATTACGCCGGACGAAATAGTTTTAGGCGCCGTTGGAATTGGTAACTGGGACAACCTTAGCGAACAAGAAAAGAACAAAATTAACCATGCAGCCTTTGTTATTTACGATCTTTCTCAGAAAAAGATCACTCGTTATATACAAGGGCCTAGCCCCGATGGAAATTTCGTATCAAATGCTGCTCAGTCCATTGTTATTTCGGATGATGGTCGGTTTTTAGCCACCACGCACTTGACCCCAAACGAGGGACGTTTTCAGATTTATTCAACAAAAGATTGGTCGCCTTTAATATCAATAAAATCAACTGATGTTAAGGGCCTAACTTTGTCTCGATTATATTTCTCTAAAAACAACGAATATTTTGGAGTTGCCGCCGGCGGACGTCTTAAAATTTATCGCACGTCAGATTGGAGCGAAAAAGTCAGCATTCTTCCTTTTAAGCCAATAAAATATCCTCAAATGTCATTTGCTAGTCCTGTCATGATAAACGATTTTTCATTTAGTGACGACGGCAAGAGTGTCGCTATTGACGCAACCGACGGAAATATAATTCGCATTTTTTCTCTCGATGACCTATCTATGAAATCCGAAATCGACAATATATCGTTAGGTTTTACGGGGGGCATCTTATGGAATGGCTAGGTAGACGCTTAATTGCTTTGACTCGAGATAGGGAGCTTTTAATATTAGATACGATGGCAAATAACAATGAAGTATATTCAATTGATGTTGGTAGCCATGCTAGTTCTATTTCGGTGCTACCAAACACGAAAAATATTGTCGTAGCTTACCCGGACGGAATAAAAATAATAGAGATCGGCTCAACTAATCAGTGATAATCGAAGGGCAATCTTAATGTCATCATCCACGCCCTCGACAATTGACGCTTTGAACGCGATAAACGCGGTTTATAATCCGTCAGAAATACCTGCCGGATATTCTCTTTTGGCAACCACCGCTACAAATAGCGCATACGCCGACCAAGGGGTTTCTGGAGCAGCCGCGTCAAGGTTTGATCCGCGGCGGCCACATCACCTCGACGGGCCAAACCGTGCCCAACCCCGGCGTCTCGCAAGGCGACGGAACCACGCCCCTGGATCGCGGCATCGAACGCGAGGACGACCGAATCCAGGGCCGCATTTGCAAGGGGTGCTGACAGATCCCCTGACGGATATCGGTGCGCGAGTGAACTTGACCATATATTCAAAATCGAGTGATCTGCCGGCGGCGGGACAATGCGACAGGGCTCCGCCCTGGAGGCCTTTGTCCTGCAATACTCGGAAACTTCAAGTTCTGCTTTGCGCTGGCCGCCGCTCGCGAGACTTTTCGCGTACGGCGAACGTCTAGGGACCTGGGCCAGAACCAAGGGGCCTTTATATCTTACCGGCTACGAGCTCGTCCGTTTTGCATTCAAAGAAGGATGGGCGTGTCTTTTCGGTGGCCTGCTTCTTTGTTTGATCGTCGCGACCAAGCTTTGGTATCCCACTCATGCGGCGCTCGCGCGTTATGACGTCTTATTCCTAGCCGCCGCCGCGATTCAGATCGCATTGCTTGCCGCCCGCCTCGAGACGCTCGAGGAGGCCAAGGTTATCTTGGTTTTCCATCTCATCGGGACATTGATGGAACTGCACAAGACAGCCGTCGGCGCCTGGCTTTATCCGGAAGCCAGTTTTTTCCACATCGGCGGCGTCCCGCTTTTCACAGGCTTTATGTACGCGTCAGTCGGCAGCTATCTCGCGCGCGTTTGGCGGCTGTTCGACTTTCGTTTCACCCATCATCCCAGTTTGCGCTCTGTGTCGATCTTGTCCGCCGCGATCTACCTCAATTTTTTGACCAACCAATATCTCCCCGACATCCGGTGGCCGCTCCTGGCAGTCACGGCACTTTTGTTCGCCAGAACGGAGATTTTTTTCAGGGTCTGGCGCGAGCATCGGACCATGCCTCTTCTATTGGGTTTTGGGCTCGTCGCTTTATTCATTTGGTTCGCGGAAAACATTGGGACGGCGACGGGCACGTGGCTTTACCCCCGTCAGATCGCGCATTGGTCGGCCGTGCCGGCATCGAAGCTGACTTCCTGGCTGCTTCTGATGATCGTGTCCTATACTTTGGTAGCGCTCATCAATGGCGTCCAGACAATGGACGAGGTTGAGGAATTAGCGGATTCTGTCCCGAGCAGTGGACTTTGACGGCGGCTCGTATTTCGATCCGGAGCAGGGCTTTCTTGATCACCTGGGCCTGCGGCTTCATGATTGCGGGTCTGATTTGGCGGCTCGCGCCGCTGGGGCTTCCCCGGATGTGGTGGAGTCACGGCGGCAACGTATTTTGGGGCGCCATGGTGTTTTGCTTCGCCGCGGGGCTCCGCCCGGCCCGCGCCAATCGAGTGCACTGCGTCCTAGCGGTGAGTTTGTTCTCCGTAGGGTTAGAGCTATTCCGTCTGTTCCATACGCCCACACTCGACGCCTTTCGCCAAACGCTGGCCGGCGCCCTGCTCGTCGGAAGGGTCTTTTCCGTTTGGAATATGGTGGACTATGAAACAGGCATCGTTCTGGCCGCCTGGATCTTATGGCGGCACAATTAGCCGGCCCGGTCCGCGCAATTCTGCCTCGCGATCACTTCATGCCCCTTTTGATTGACTCCGGGCCGGCGCCCGCCCGATAAACGCGGCGCCATGACAACAATCGCCCTCGACCATCTCGTCGCCGGAAGCCTGATCCCGTTTGGCGGCAACCGCGCCGCCCTCGTGAGCCCGGAGCTCGCCGCGCGCTTCGCGCCGGGCGACCATCTCCTCGTGCTGCAAGACAGCGGCGATCTGCCGCATGTTCCGGCGGCGGACCAGGCGCTCGCGGCGGCGGCGGTCGATCGCGCCGTCGCGGCGTTCCGACGCCGCGATTTCGGCGTTTTTCGAGGGCTTCGCGGCGCGGCTCGACAGCGAGAGCGCCTGGGCCGCGATCGCGAGCGCCAATGCGCGCGACGTCGAAACCGCCGCCCAAGCGCGCGGCCGCTCCGCCACCCGTCTCGCCGTCTCGGACAAGATGCGCGCCGAGATGATCGCGGGCCTGCGCGCGTGGCGCGATGCCGACGCCCCCAACGGCCAGATCGCGGAGCGCGTCGCGCACGACGGCTGGGTCGTCGAGAAGGTCAACGCGCCGCAGGATGCGTCCAGCTCTGCTGCGCAAGGTAACCGCAAGGATGACGACGCCGACGCGAGCGACGAAAAGACCCGACAAGCGCGCCAGCCGACATATGGCCCATGTCTCCGTGGACGCTTTGGGCGTGACGACCGAGGATGGGTTCACTCCCCTTGAGCCTGGCATGGCGGTGACGGCGGAGATTAAAACAGGTCGGCGGACGGTAATAAGCTATTTACTCTCTCCATTGAGCCGATTCAAGCAAGAGGGGTTGCGAGAGAGATGAAACGCAGACATTTTCTCTCCTCGCTAATAATCCTGCTCGTCTATTGCTGTAACGCGGAGACCATTGGCAAAGCCGTCGACCTCACAGGTTTGAAGTTTAAGGACACCATAATCGGTCCTAAGATTTTTTCTTTCTCATCTATAGCTCTTAAGGGCTTTTACCCCTCTCTGTCTTATAGATATGACGCTGGAATAGTTTCGGTCCAAGCTACGGTACGAGGGCCAAAAGGTTTTTCTACATACACTTTCGGCACAAATGAGCTTACGTCAGAGACTGGAATTGAGATAGGCTCAGGTTACCTCAGAACCGAGATCGAAGCTTCTCACAAGGGCATATCCGCGAAAAAAAATCAGTCTACTCCGCCCGGAAGAACGCTTACTTTTAGTCCCGGTACTTTTCTTGACGTGTTATTTCTCGATCCGAGCGGCGGAACACATACGTTAGCTCTTGCAGTGGATTGGACACCTCTGGACTTAAGCTCACTGGACGAACTATTTCCGGGAAGGAAATGTCTCGTATCCCCGACCGTAATCGATATCTGGTTCGACGGAGTAAAAAGACGTTCCGTTATTTTACTTCGAAACACAGAAAGTATCGATCAAACTCCGGAAAGTTGTGGAGAGACCACCGTAGGTTCCGTCAAGCCAGCCTTCTTGGCTACAGAATATTACAAAGCAATAGCGAGCAATAAAAACGTGTACCTGGCGATTTCCGATCGTGTCGCCGTAATTCCCTTGAATTCATTTGGATCGGTGGACCAAGGCAGTATTGTTGTAAATGAAGAAGACCTAAAAAAAGAAATTTCGTTGATAATTTTGGAATACCGCCGTTTTCCGCAGTCCGGCGCGACGTGCGGGTCGTCTCAAGACTGCGCGCAACTGCTCCTGAATAGAGCACTAGACAATCTAACGAAGAGGAAGTGATAATGTCGTCTCTCTCGCAAGCACAAGTCGAAGCTATCTTCCGTTACGGTGTAGGTGTTGGATCAGAAGGTCCCGTGCCAGGTCTAGCTCTTGCCGGCTGGGCACAGAATGGTTCAGGCCAATTTAATGCCAATGGTACTGCCGCAAATTCGAATTTGATAAATCAAAATAGCGGCTATAGTGCCGGAACTCTTCAATGGGACTTCGGTCAACAAAATTCCGGCCAGTATGCGAATGTCTACAATGGATTCATACAATCTTTTTTAGCGTCGCCACAGGCCCAAACGCTGTCAAGCTCAGACATAACGGCTATATTGTAAGCACTTCCAATGACAGGGAGTCAACTCAAAGCCAGCCCCGCGAACATGTTAAATCAGACACAATATGATGCTCTAAATAGCTATTTACAAAGTAATGAGGGAATAACTGCTGTGAATCAGCTAGGGCTATGATTGGCCTTTGCAGATTTGGAATCGCCACCAAAGGTGCCAGCGAAAGCGGAATCATCCATTGACCGGTGGTCCAGATGCGATTGTTATCTGACAAAAATCGCTGAAGATACGAGCTGTACAAGAGTTGAAGCCAGCTATCTCCGTCGAACTCTTTCTGCATTTGAAGCGCGGAAAGGCGTTGCAGCCATTCCTTTTGGCATCGTTCAACGCTTGATTTTTCCGATTCGTCCATGGCCGAAACTCTAACAAGGAATGTGAAAAAAAGCGCCCCCTCGTGCCAGGACAGTACAAAGCATGAAAGCGACATTTATGCGAAATCCAAAAATTATAAATTCGACTTGTCTATCCCATTACACTTACTTGGTGCCAATCATGCTTACAGCCGCCGCCGCCTATCCCGCCCCGACCTCTCTTTTGATTGACTCCGGGCCGGCGCCCGCCCGATAAACGCGGCGCCATGACAATCCTCGCCCTCGACCATCTCGCCGCCGGAAGCCTGATCCCGTTTGGCGGCAACCGCGCCGCCCTCGTGAGCCCGGAACTCGCCGCGCGCTTCGCGCCGGGCGACCATCTCCTCGTGCTGCAAGACAGCGGCGATCTGCTGCATATTCCGGCGGCGGACCAGGCGCTCGCGGCGGCGGCGGTCGATCGCGCCGTCGCGGCGTTCGAAGCGATGCGCTTCGTCTCCGACGCCGCGATTTCGGCATTTTTCGAGGGCTTCGCGGCGCGGCTCGCCAGCGAGAGCGCCTGGGCCGCGATCGCGAGCGCCAATGCGCGCGACGTCGAAACCGCCCAAGCGCGCGGCCGCTCCGCCACCCGCCTCGCCGTCTCGGACAAGATGCGCGCCGAGATGATCGCGGGCCTGCGCGCCTGGCGCGACGCCGAAGCCCCCAACGGCCAGGTCGCCGAGCGCGTCGCGCACGACGGCTGGGTCGTCGAGAAGGTCAATGCCGCGCTCGGCGTGGTGGGCTTCGTCTTCGAGGGGCGGCCGAATGTCTTCGCCGACGCGGCCGGCGTGTTGCGCACCGGCAATACGGTCGTGTTCCGCATCGGCAGCGATGCGCTCGACACCGCGCGCGCGATCGTGCGCCATGCGCTCGAGCCCGCGCTCGCCGAAGCCGGTCTGCCCACCGGCGCGGTCGCGCTCGTCGAAAGCCCCGAGCGCGCCGCCGGCTGGGCTTTGTTCTCGGATCGGCGGCTGTCGCTGGCCGTGGCGCGCGGATCCGGCCGCGCCGTCGCGCAGCTTGGCGGCGTCGCGCGGCAGGCCGGCATCGCCGTGAGCCTGCACGGCACCGGCGGGGCCTGGATGATCGCCGATCACGACGCCGATCCCGCGCGTTTCGCGGCCGTCGCGTTCAATTCGCTCGATCGCAAGGTCTGCAACACGCTCAACGTCTGCTGCATCCACGCCGAAGCCGCCCCGGTCCTCGTGCCGCTGTTTTTGCAAGCCTTGCGCGAAGCGGGCGAGGCGCGCGGCCACCATTGCAAGCTGCATGTCGTGGCGGGCGGCGAGGATGTCGTGCCGGCGGATTGGCGCGACGCCCAAGTCCGCGTGCGCCGCGCCGACGGCAGCCACGACGAGCCCTTGGTGGAACCGCTGCCCGAGAACCGGCTCGGCCACGAATGGGAATGGGAGGAAACGCCGGAGGTCAGCCTCGCCATCGTGCGCGATCTCGATCATGCCGTCGCGCTGTTCAATACCTACAGTCCGCAATTCACCGTCTCGCTGATCAGCGAGAATCCCGCCACGCACGAGCGGTTTTTCGAAGCCGTCAACGCGCCCTTCGTCGGCGACGGTTTTACCCGCTGGGTCGATGGCCAATATGCCTTCGAGAAGCCGGAGTTGGGACTATCGAACTGGGAGAACGGCCGGCTGCTCGCGCGCGGTGGCGTCTTGGCGGGCAGCGATATTTATACGCTGCGGTGCCGGGTGCGGCAGTCGGATGTCAAACTGCGGCGGTAGGCACGGCGAGACGGCCGGAGGCCTCGCGGCAAGGTCGTGGACCGTCCCATTGATGGCTTGGCCGACCCTCGCTCCCGGACTTTCGCCTGTCAAGGACGGCCCGAAGGGCCGCCAGCTCCGCTGGTAAATCCTTGACAGGCGAAAGTCCGGGAGCACACTTGCCATCAAGCGATCAATGGGTTTTCTCGCGCTTTCACGCCTGGCCGCTGCGGTTTCTAGCGCGCACGCGGAAGCGGAATCGCGCCTCGCCCTTGCCCTCGCGCCCCCTTTACGATTGACTTGGCGGCATGAGCATCCCCCTCCCCTTTGACAACAGCTACGCCCGCCTCGGCGCGCCGTTCCTTGCCTCCGTCTTGCCGACGCCCGTTTCCGCGCCCAGGCTCGTCAAGCTGAACCGCCGGCTCGCGCGCGATCTCGGCCTCGATCCCGACGCCTTGGCCACGCCCGAAGGCGTCGCGGTGCTCGCGGGCAATGCGATCGCGGGCGGCTCGGAGCCGGTCGCGACCGCCTATGCCGGGCATCAATTCGGCAGTTTCGTGCCGCAGCTCGGCGATGGCCGCGCGATCCTGCTCGGCGAGATCCTGGGCCTCGACGGCATCCGCCGCGACATCCAACTGAAAGGTTCCGGGCCGACGCCTTTTTCGCGCCGGGGCGACGGCCGCGCCGCGCTCGGCCCGGTGCTGCGTGAATATATTGTCAGCGAGGCGATGGCCGCGCTTGGCATTCCCACCACGCGCGCGCTCGCCGCCGTCACCACGGGCGATCTCGTCGCGCGCGAAACCGCGCTGCCCGGCGCGATCCTGACCCGCGTCGCCGCGAGCCATATTCGCGTCGGCACGTTCCAGTTCTTCGCCGCCCGCAAGGACGTCGACGGCCTGCGCCGCCTCGCCGATCACGTCATCGCGCGCCATTATCCCGAAGCTAGCGCGAGCCCCGAACCCTATCGCGCGCTTCTTGCGGGCGTCATCGCGCGCCAAGCCGCGCTCGTGGCGCGCTGGATGCACGTCGGCTTTATCCATGGCGTGATGAACACCGACAATATGTCGGTCGCGGGCGAAACCATCGATTTCGGCCCCTGCGCCTTCATGGATGTGACCAATCCCTCGACGGTGTTCAGCTCGATCGATTACATGGGCCGCTACGCCTACAAGAACCAGCCCGGCATCGCGCATTGGAACCTGGCGCGGCTCGCCGAAGCGCTGTTGCCGCTGCTCGCCGACGATCCCGCCGCGGCCGTCGAGATCGCCAACGACGCGCTCGCTGGTTTTGTCTCGGCCTATGACGACGCCGATCTCGCGGGCCTGCGGCAAAAGCTCGGGCTTTTGAACCCGCGCGAGGAGGATTCGGCTCTGGCTTACGACCTTCTCACGCGCATGGCGGCGCAAAAGGTCGATTTCACGCTGACGTTCCGGCGTTTAAGCGACGCGGCGGCCAACCCCGAGGCCGACGGCGCGCGCGCGCTGTTCGCCGAGCCCGAAGCCTTCGACGCATGGGCCGCGGCGTGGCGCGCGCGCCTCGCTCACGAGGCGGATGTGGGGGCCTCGCAAGCCGCGATGCGGCACGCCAATCCCGCCTTCATCCCGCGCAATCACCTTGTCGAAGCCGCCCTCGCCGCCGCCGTCGAGGCCCAAAATTTCGCGCCGTTCGAGGAGCTCGTGACGGTGCTGGCGAAACCCTACGAGGATCAGCCCGATCACGCCGCCCTCGCCGCGCCGCCGGCCCAAATCGACGCGGCCTATCAGACCTTTTGTGGGACGTGAGGGAAAAAGCTGCTCCGCCGCGCCGCCATTCCGGGGCGCGAATCGCGCCGAGAATGACGCCACTCTATTCGCGCGGGACGACGTCGACGCGCACGATCACGTCTTGCTCGCGCGTGCCGAGGATGATGCCGGCGACGGGGGAAATATCGGCGTAGTCGCGGCCTTTCGCGAGAATGATGTGGTCGTTGCCGATCAGGATCGCATTGGTGGGATCGAGGCCGATCCAGCCGAACTCGTCCCCGCACCAAATCGAGACCCAGGCATGCGTCGCGTCGGCGCCTTCGAGGCGCTTTTGCCCCGGCGGCGGGACCGTCCTTATATAGCCGGAAATATAGGCCGCGGGCAGGCCGATGCCGCGCAGGCCCGAAATCATGATATGCGCGAAATCCTGGCAGACGCCGTGGCGCTTCTCGAAGGCTTCCGACAATGGCGTCGAGACGACGGTCGCCTTGGGATCATATTTGAAATCCGCGTGGATCCGCTTCATCAGATCGATGGCGCCTTCGAGAACCGGAGTGTTTGCCGGAAAACTTTCCCGCGCATAGGCCGCGGCCGGCGCGTAATGCGGCACGAAGCGGCTCGGATGGATGAAATGCGCGGGCGATTCGCGGTCGAGGCTCGCCACGGCGAACGTGTCTTCGCGGATGTCTTCCCAGGCTGGCGTCTCCGCGGCCGGTGGCGGCGGCGCGCGGTCGATTTCGACGCTCGTGCGCGCCGCGACCTGCAGCGAGCGATGCGCGGTCCCAATCGTGATCGAGGTCACGCGATTGCCGAAGAAACAGATCCGCTCGCTCGTGAACATCGGGCTCGGTTCGATGTCGAGCCGGCTCGCGTAGACGATCTGGCCCGGTTCGTCGCGCGGCAGCAAGCGCAGCGCGCAGGTCGAATAGGTCACGGACGAGCCATATTCGTAGATCGTCAAATGTTTGATGTCGTAGATCACGCGAGCCCCGTCGCTTTTTCCGCCCGCGCCACGTTGGGACCTTGGAGGAAATAGCGCGCGCTGATGGCTTCTGCCAAGGCGAGCAGCGTGCGTTCGAAGGCGAGAATCGCCTTGTTGTCGAGGTCGGAGGCATTCGACGTCGCCATCGACGCGGCGAGCTTGATGATCAAGCGGCGCGGCTCTTCGGGCATGCCGTCTTCCTTCAACGGCGGCAGGTCGTTCAAATGCTCTTCCAACCGTTCGATCTGGAACGCGACGGAGCGCGGGTTGAACGAATCCAAGACCACCATGTCGCGCACGGCGGCGAGGGCGAGTCCCACGAGATAGCGCGACCGGTAGGTGATCTGCGAATCGACGAGTTCGAGAAGCACGCTCAAGCCATCGGCGGACCCGTCGCGCTGCGCGAATTCGCGCGCGAAGTGGCAGGTGTTGATCGCGCGCTCGATCCGGCGGCCCATGTCGAGCATGTGCCAGCCCGCGCCGCGGTTCATGTTTTCCTGGCAGAGACCCGAGATCGCCGACAGGGTGCGCAGCCCCGCTTCGGCGCGGTCCGCGACATCGGCTTCGGTCAAGGGCTTTTGCATGTCGCGGTGGAGCAGATCGTAGAGATCCTGGATCAGCCGCCACGTGTCGGACGAGAGGCGCTCGCGGATGAACGAGGCGGCGCGGCGGGCGTCCTCGACGAGCGAAAACGCCGAGGCGGATTCCTTTTCGCTGAACAGAGCGATCGCCGCGAGCGCGGTGCCCTTCGCGCGCGTCGCCACGGGCACCGCGCCCCAATGTTCGAGCAGCGTCTCCAAACGTTCCACCAGGCTCGCCGCTTCCGGGTTTTTGGTGCTCGCGTCGATCAAGCGGCCCGCGAGGCTGCGCACGAGCCGCAGCGTCGCTTCGCAGCGTTCGAGATAGCGGCCGAACCAGAACAGATTGTCGGCGGCGCGGCTCGGCAGGCTGCCGATGATGCGCCGGACGCGGACGGCTTCGTCGGCGGGCAGCAGGGTCACGAGTTCGGCGGGCTTTTCGCCGAGAACCCAGACGTCGGCGGATTCGACGCCGTTGCCCATCACGACGGCGCGCGCGTCGGCGCGGTCGGAGGTGCGGCAGAAGCCGCCGGGCATGACTTTCCAGCCGTCCGGGGTGCGCGCCGCGAACACGCGCAGCACGAACGGGCGCGGCACGAGATGGCCGCCGATCCAGACCGGCGTCGTCGAAAGATTGACGATCTCCTGGCCGATATAATCGATCCCGCGATTGGCGATGCCGGCGCGAAGCCTGGTCTGTTCGCCGGGGGTCAGACTGGCGCCGAGCAGCGATTGGTAGCGCGGCGTGTCATCGGTGATGGCATTGCCGAACGCGCCGGCCACCGACATCGTATCGAGTTTGGCGAGCACCGCTTCGCGCTCGGCGCGCTGACCGCACCACCAGGTCGCGATATTGGGCAGCAGTAGTTCCTGATTGAGCACGCGGCGGCTCAACTTGGGCATGAAGCTCATCATGACAGGCGTTTCGACGACGCCCGACCCCAGGGCATTGGCCAGGGCCACGCCATTTTCGCGGATCACCTCGAGAAGGCCCGGCACGCCGAGGCGCGAGCGGGCGTTGAGTTCGAGCGGATCGGCGTAGTCGGAATCGATCCGGCGCAGCAACACGTCGGCTTCCTTGAGGCCGGCGATGGTGCGCACATGGACCATCCCATCCTTGACCGTGAGATCGCCGCCCTCGACGAGCAGAAGGCCGAGATAGCGCGCGAGATAGGCCTGTTCGAAATAGGTCTCGTTGTAGGGGCCCGGCGTCAGCAGGCAGATGCGCGGATCGCTATGCTGGGACAAAGCGGTGAGCCCGGCGCGATAGGCATCGAAGAACGGCGCGAGCCGTTCGACATTCATGTCGCGGTAGAGCTGCGGGAAGGTTCGCGACAAGACGAGGCGATTGGCGAGCGCGTAGCCCGCCCCCGACGGCGCTTGCGTCCGGTCGCCGAGAACCCACCATTTGCCGCCGGGACCGCGCCCGAGATCGACGGCGTAGAAATGCAGATATTTGCGATCCGGCGGCAGCAGGCCGGCGAGCGGCTGCAGATAATCGGGGCAACCGGCGACGGCGGTCGCGGGCAACGAGCCATCGGCGATGAGACGGCCCGGCCCGTAAATGTCTTGCAGCACCTCTTCGAGAAGTTCGGCGCGCTGTTCGACGCCCGCGACGATGTCGCGCCAGTCGCTCGCTTCGATCAGCAGCGGCAGATGCCCGAGCGGCCAGGCTCGCTCGCTCGTATCGCCATAGGCGCGGTACGACACGCCGGTGTCGCGAATATGCCGGTCGGCGGTGGCGAACCGGCGCTTGATTTCGTCGGAGCCGAGTTCGGTCAGCGCCGCGATAAACCCGAGCCAGGCCTCGCGCGGCTTGCCGTCCGGTCCGATGAACTCGTCGGGAATCCCCGGCAGCGGACGATAGCGCGCAATGACCTCGTCGAGCTCCGAAAAGCCGGGCAGGGGCGGTTTCAGCGTAGGCGCGGCCGTCATGCTCGTCTCAACGATAAAGGGGCCGGCGGAGATCGAGAGTCAGGGGGAAATCGGCCGTTCGCTCGTCCCGGGGGATCACGAAAGGTCCCGGCGTATGCCCATGACTTTGGAACCGCGCCAGCCGCCTCGACTCAGCCTCGTAGGCGTTGACGGGAAACGTATCATAACTGCGGCCGCCGGGATGCGCGACATGATAGACACAGCCCCCCAACGAACGGCCGGTCCAGGTATCGATCAGATCGAAGGTCAACGGCGCGTTGACGGGCAATGTCGGATGCAACCCCTCGGGCGGCTGCCAGGCCTTGAAGCGGACGCCCGCGACCGCTTGTTCGGAGACGCCCGTCGCGGTCATCGGCACGCGCCTTCCGTTGCAGGCCACGAGATGGCGTCCCTCGACGAAGCCGTCGACCTTGACCTGGACCCGCTCGACCGAGGAATCGACAAATCGCACCGTCCCGCCGATGGCGCCCGTCTCGCCCAGCACATGCCAGGGCTCGAGCGCCTGCCTGATCTCGATTCTGGCGCCGCCGCGTTCCACGGCGCCGCAGAACGGGAACCGGAACTCGCGCTGGGCCTCGAACCAAGCTGGATCGAAGTGGTAACCGGCGCGGCCGAGATCGGCAAGAACGTCGCGAAAATCCCGCCAGACGAAATGCGGCAGCATGAAGCGATCGTGCAGAGCGGTGCCCCAGCGCGCGAGGTCGCCCATTTGCGGGTTGCGCCAGAACATCGCGACGCAAGCGCGGATCAGCAATTGCTGCGCGAGGCTCATGCGCGCATCGGGCGGCATTTCGAACGAGCGGAATTCGAGAAGCCCGAGCCGCCCGGTCGGCCCGTCCGGCGAATAGAGCTTGTCGATGCAGATTTCCGAACGATGCGTATTGCCGGTGACGTCGACGAGCAGATTGCGGAAGATCCGGTCGACGAGCCACAGCGGGACGTAGCCGCCGGGGCCCGGAACGCTCGCGAGCGCGATATCGAGTTCGTAGAGCTGATCTTGCCGGCCCTCGTCGACGCGCGGCGCCTGGCTCGTCGGCCCGATGAACATGCCCGAGAACAGATAGGACAGCGCGGGATGCCGCTGCCAATAGAGCACGAAGCTCTTGAGCAGATCGGGCCGGCGCAGAAACGGCGAATCCGACGGCGTCGCGCCGCCGAGCACGACGTGATTGCCGCCGCCGGTCCCGGTGTGGCGGCCGTCGGTCATGAATTTATCGGCGCCGAGCCGGCATTGGCGCGCGTCCTCGTAGAGCCCCATGGTCGTGTCCACCGCCTCGCGCCACGTCGCGGCGGGATGGACATTGACCTCGATCACGCCGGGATCGGGCGTCACCTTGATCACGCCGAGGCGCGGATCGAACGGCGGCGGATAGCCCTCGATATGGACGGGAATGCCGGTCGCCTTCGCCGTCTCCTCGACCGAGGCG
>JARLIW010000244.1 GCA_031291515.1 Beijerinckiaceae bacterium
ACGACGGCCTCGATATAGCGCGCATGCGCATCGTTCTCGTCACCCGGCAGGCCGTTTTCCGTTTCCATCGGCGTCTTCGACAGAATGGCGACGCCATTGAACCCCTTTTGCCCATGAACGGCGATATTGTAGCCGGCCGCCTCGATCTCGGCGCGCGGGAAGAGTTCGTTCGTGCATTTGATCTCCTGCAGGCACACGACATCCGGCGACACCTCGGCGAGATAGCGCAGCAGATGCTCCAGCCGCTGGCGCACGGAATTGACGTTCCAGGTCACGATTTGCACGGGTAGGGTTCCTTCGAGCAGAGCGGGTCATCAATCGCGACAGTCCACGCGTTTGGCAAGCGCGATCGGGCCCGGCGACAAGAAAGGGCAAACAGGATTGTTAGGGTTTTAGCAAGAAGGCCGTGCGAACGTGGGATGTCTGGGGAAATCCCGGGCAGGCCTGCGTATTAGGCCTTGGATGCGTCGAGGTGTGTTTTGCGTAAACTCAGGAGTCCGGCTCATGCCGTCGTGCAGCGCGTGCGCGGCTATCTACCGGGGAACGCGAAACGCGTTCGTGGCGCGGCGGCTCTGTTTACCATTACGGCGCTTGGATTTGGCGGTTGCGCGCAGCAGCCTCAACATGTCGCCGCCAATCATTCCAAGGAATATTTCCCGTCGTCGGTCTATGGTCCGGCGAGCCGGCGCGTCGTCGAAAACGGCCCGGTTCCGCATGGCGGCGGACAATATCTCGTCGGCAAGCCCTATACCGTCGCGGGCCAAACCTATTATCCGAGCGAGAAGAAGCTGGTCCAGGTCGGCAACGCCTCGTGGTACGGCGACGCGTTCCATGGACGCCTGACCGCCAACGGCGAAATTTACGATCGCGATTCCTTCACCGCCGCCCACCCGACGATGCCGTTGCCGAGCTATGCCCGGGTGACCAACCTGCGCAACAATGCCTCGATGATCGTGCGCGTCAACGACCGCGGCCCGTTTGCCTCGAACCGGGTGATGGACGTCTCGCGGCGCGTCGCCGAAGCGTTGGACTTCAAGCGGACCGGCACGGCGCGGATCAAGGTCGAATATGTCGGCCGAGCCAGTCTCGCGGGCTCCGACGATGCCAGGCTCTACGCGACGTTGCGCACCAACGGCCCCGCGCAATGGCACGAGCCCGAGACGGTCATGACGGCGCAAGCCCAACCCGCGCCGCCGATGCGCACCGCCGCCATCGAGCGCGAGCCGGAGCCGTTGCCGCCGCCAATTCCGCGCGCGCCCGAACCGAGGCCAGAGCCGATCTGGCATGCCGAGGCCCCGCGACCGCTTGCCCCCCAGCCTGTCGCCGCGCCTCTCCCGCGCGCGCGATATAACGAGCCGCACCCGGTCGAACGTCTCGTTCGGTCGGAGCCGCCGGTCAAAGTGGCGGCCAATGTGCCCAGACAGCCCGTCCTCCGTTGGCAGCAAGGTCCCGCCGGCAAACCGATGTCGTCCCTGAGCTGGACGCCGCCCAGGGCGTTTGCGATGTCAAAGCCGTTCGCCACGCCGAAGCCCGTCGCCGCCGGCACCCGTCCGCAGGGTCCGATCAAACTGGCGCGCGCGCGCAACGACGACTGATCTGACGCGCGTCGATCGAGCCGCCGCCCGCTCCGTGAGAGAAAACATGCGCCTAGCATAAGCTTAGCACCCGTCTTGGCCTTTGCTTTGGTCTCGAGCCGGTTTATGAAGCGGCCAGAGGAGCTGACTGCGGCTTTGGCACGGAGACGGCAGCGTGGGTCGATTGTTAAACGCCATCCGTGCTTTTCGATTTCATCTGGCCGTCCTGATTTTGCCGGGCGTGATGGCGGGGCAGGCCTGGGCCGAGACCATTCAAACGCCAGTCCCTCACGTCATTTTAATCGACGCGGCAACGCGAACGGTGCTGTTCGAGCACGGCGCCGATGATCTCGTCACGCCGGCGTCGACCGCCAAATTGATGACCGCGACCGTCGTGTTCGACCAACTCGCCAGCGGCAAGATTCGGCTGGATCAGACTTTTAAAGTGAGCGAAACGGCGTGGCGCCAGGGCGGCGCGCCGTCGAG
This sequence comes from Beijerinckiaceae bacterium, assembly GCA_031291515.1. Classification (GTDB taxonomy): domain Bacteria; phylum Pseudomonadota; class Alphaproteobacteria; order Rhizobiales; family Beijerinckiaceae; genus RH-AL1. The sequence continues at coordinate 2,061 of JARLIW010000244.1, forward strand.
AGGCTCCGCGATGTTCGCGGCCTTGAACAGCGAAATCTCCGTCGATAATCTCCTCCACGGCCTGATCGTCGATTCCGGCAACGATGCCGCAATCGTTTTGGCCGAGGGCATTGCCGGATCCGAAGGCGCGTTCGCGACGTTGATGACGGCGAAGGCGCGCGATCTCGGCCTCGAGCATCTGACCTTTACAAATGCCTGGGGCAAGGCCGAGCCCGATCAAAAAGTGACCGCGCGCGAAATGGCGCTTCTGGCGGCCTATGTCATCGAGACCTATCCCGCCTTCTACAAGATTTTCGGCGAGCGCGAATTCACCTGGAACAAGATCAAGCAGCCCAACCGCAACCCCCTTTTATTCATGGATATCGGAGCCGATGGCCTGAAGACCGGCAATATCGACGAAAGCGGCTATTCGCTTGTCGGCTCCGCCGTGCAAAATGGTCAGAGGTTGATCGTCGCGATCTACGGGGCGCGAACGGCGTCGGAGCGCGCGGACGAGGCGCGCAAGCTGCTGCAATGGGGCTTTCGCGCCTTCGAGTCCAAATTGCTGTTTCCGGCGGGCGAGACCGTGGGCAGCGCCCAAGTCTATGGCGGCGAGAGCCGTGACGTCCCCCTTGTGACGGAGAAGGAAATCCGGGTGCTGATGCCGCGCGAGGGGAACGAGAGATTGACCGCCAAGATTAGCTATACCGGTCCGCTGGCGGCGCCGGTCGAGGCCGGCCAAACCACGGGCTCGCTCAAACTGTTCCGCGGTTCCGCCGAGGTCCTTTCGGTGCCGCTGCGCACCGGTAAGGCGGTCGACGTCGGCTCGCTGCCGCGCCGGGCCTTCGATGCGGGGGTCGAATATCTGAGCGGCCTGTTCCGCAAATATGTCTTGAAATCCTCATGACCTCGAATGGCCAGCCGCCCTCCGCTGGACGCGGCAAGGCCGCGTTCATCACGCTGGAGGGCGGGGAGGGTGGCGGCAAATCCACGCAGAGCAAGGCCTTGGCCGAGAGGCTTCGCGCCGCGGGCATCGACGTGCTGACGACCCGCGAGCCCGGTGGTTCGCCCGTCGCCGAGGCGATCCGCGAGGCCCTGCTCGCCGGAACGTTCAAATCGCTCGGCACCAAGGTCGAAGCGCTTTTGTTCGCGGCGGCGCGGATCGATCACCTCGATACCACGATCAAGCCGGCGCTGGAGGCCGGAACCTGGGTCGTCTGCGACCGGTTCCACGATTCCACGCGCGCTTACCAAGGCTCCTTGGGCGCCCTCGATCCCGGGTTTTTGGATCTGCTCGAGCGCGTGACCTTGGCCGGGATCAAGCCTGACCTCACGTTCATCCTCGATCTGCCCGCCAAGACCGGCCTTTTGCGCGCGGCGCAGCGGCGCAACCCCGGCACGCCGCCCGACCGGTTCGAAGCGGAATCCCTCGATTTCCACCAAAAGCTCCGAAAGGCCTTTCGCGAAATCGCCGCGAACGAGCCGAGCCGCTGCGTAATCGTGGACGCCGCCCAACCGGCGGACGAAGTCGCGAAGGCGATCTGGGACACGGTCTCGGGCCGGTTTGGGCTGGGGTAGGGCGTGCTCGTCGTGCCCGGCGCCTGCCAGCATCGACGTCGACGTTTCTTGTTTTTCTCCGGAGGAAACCGCAATGTCCCGACGCGGATCGCCCGGACAAGCCGGGCCCTAACCGCCGAGCCGGAACCGGGATTTTACGCATCACATGGCCGCACCGACCGAACCCGCCGACGAGGCCGATCGCCTGGAAGGGACGCCGCACCCGCGCCATGCCTCGATTCTGGTGGGCCATGCGCAAGCCGAGCAGGATTTGCTCGAAGCCTACCGCGCCAACCGGCTTCCGCATGCGATCATCCTGGGCGGACCGCCCGGCATCGGCAAGGCGACGCTGGCTTGGCGGCTCGCGCGGTTCATCCTGGCCAATCCCGATCCCACGAGCGCCACCGTGCGCGGCGCGCGCGATCTCTCCGCGTCGGACGAGACCAGGGTCGCCGCGCAGATCGCCTCGCTGTCGCATCCCGACGTCAGCCTGCTGCGCCGGGAAATCAACGAAAAGACCAAACGTTTCTATACCGAAATTCGCGCCGACGACGTGCGCCGGACGATCCAGCTGTTTCAACGCGCGGCGGGGGCGGGGGGCTACCGTGTCTGCCTCGTCGATAGCGCCGAGGATCTCAATCGTTCGAGCGCCAACGCCTTGTTGAAGCTGATCGAGGAACCGCCGCCGGCCTCGCTGTTTCTCCTCGTCGCGCATCGTCCCGGCCTGATTCTGCCGACCATTCGCTCGCGCGCGCGGTTCCTGCGCTTGCAGAGCTTGACACCGTCCGAGATCGAAACGGTGATCGCCAGCCTCGGCGCGCCGTGGCGAGATGAGTCGCCCGCCAATATTGCGAAGGCCGCCGCGCAGGCGCGCGGCTCGGTCCATGGCGCGTTGCGCCTGATCAACGCGCAGGGGCTCGAACTCGACGCTCTGGTGCAACGGCTGCTGCAACGCCTGCCGACGGTCGATTGGCGCGAGGTCCATCGCCTGGCCGATCAGATCGGCGGCCGCGACGGCGAGGCCGGATTCGAGATCGCGATGACCGCGATCCACGATTGGATTGATGATTGCGTGCATCGCGGCGCGGCAAGCCAGAGCGCCGCGCGGCTCGTCCCCTATGCCGAGGCATGGGAGAAAGTCACCGCCAATGCGCGCGAGACCGATGCCCTCAATCTCGACAAGCGCCCGCTGCTCCTAACGATCTTTTCCGATCTTGCGGCGGCGGTGCAGGCGGCCCAAGTTTGAGTGATCCAAGTTTGCGTGATCCGAGCCGGATTGGTCTTGCGGGGTTTCCTCGCGCCCGTTACGAGCAAGCATGTCAAAACGTCCGCCCTTTTCGATCTCCACCGCCGCGCCCTATGCCAATGGCGCGCCCCATATCGGCCACGCTTACGAGCGGATCGCGACCGATGCCTTCGCGCGCTTCAAGGCGATCGACGGGTTCGAGGTCTTTTCGGTCTCGAGCATGGACGAGCATGGCCAGAAGATGCAGCAAGCCGCGGCGCGGCAAGGCCTGACGCCGCAGGCGCTCGCGGACCGGACGGCTGCCGAGTTCGCGGTCATGGGCGCGCTGCTCGAGGCGCCCGTCAGCGAAGTGGTCCGCACGACGCAGCCGCGCCATCACCGCGCGAGCCAGGAAATCTGGAACCGGATGCAGGCCGCGGGCGATATTTATCTCTCGAAATATCCGGGCTGGTATTCGGTTCGCGACGAGGCCTTTTTCGACGAATCCGAACTCACGCCCGGCCCCAACGGCACCAAGCTCGCGCCGGGCGGCGCGCCGGTCGAATGGGTCGAGGAAGAGAGCTATTATTTCAAGCTTTCAGCCTATGCGGACCGTCTGCTCGCGCATTACCGCGACAATCCCGATTTCATCGTCCCGGAGAAATACCGCAATGAAATCGTGGCCTTCGTCGAGCGCGGCTTGAACGATCTGTCGATCAGCCGCTCGACCTTCGATTGGGGCATCCCGGTGCCGGGCGATCCCAAGCACGTCATGTATGTCTGGGTCGACGCGCTCACCAATTACATCAGCGCCACCGGCTGGCCGGACGCCGCCGCGCCCAATGCGCGGTTTTGGCCGATGGACGCCCATGTCATTGGCAAGGACATCACGCGCTTCCACGCGATTTACTGGCCGGCGTTTCTGATGTCCGCCAATCTGCCGCTGCCGAAGCAGATCGTCGTCCACGGCTTTCTGTTCAATCGCGGCGAGAAAATGTCGAAGTCGGTCGGCAACGTCATCGATCCCGCCTCGCTCGTGGCGGCCTATGGCGCCGATCCGCTGCGTTATTTCTTCCTGCGCGAAGTCCCGTTCGGACAGGACGGCAATTATTCGCACGAAGCGATCGTCGCGCGCATCAACGCCGATCTCGCCAACGATCTCGGCAATCTCGCGCAGCGCTCGTTGTCGATGATCGCGAAGAACTGCGGCGGCGTGGTGCCGGAGCAGGGCGCTTTGAGCCCCGCCGATCAAGCCATTTTGAGCGATGCCTATGCTCTGCCCGGCGCCGTGCGCGCGGCCATGAACGATTACGCGCCGCATCTCGCGCTCGCGGCGATCTGGCGCGTGGTCGCCGATGCGAACCGCTATTTCGCGAGCGAGGAACCCTGGCTCAAGCGCAAGACCGATCCGGCGCGGATGGCCAGCGTGCTCTTCGTCACGGCCGAAGTGCTGCGCGTGCTCGCGATCCTGTCACAGCCCTTCATGCCCGGTGCGATGGGCAAGCTGCTCGACAGCCTCGGCGTGGCGGCGGACGCCCGGTCCATTGCCGACATCGGCGCAAAGCCCGGCCTTGTCGCGGGCGCGAGCCTGCCGCCGCCCACCCCTGTCTTTCCCCGCTATGTCGAGGAGAAAGACGAGACGGAAACAGCGTAACAATGCTCATCGACAGCCATTGCCATCTCGATTTTCCCGATTTCGCCGCCGAACGCGACGCCGTCGTCGCGCGCGCGCGGGCCGCGGGTTTGGGCCGGATGATCACGATTTCGACCCGGATCGACAAATACGACGAGATCCGCGCCATCGCGGAAAGCTACGACGACGTGTTCTTCACAGTTGGCACGCATCCGCATCAAGCCCATCTCGATCCCGAGGCGAGCGTCGAGCGGATCGTCGAACTCGCGGCCCATCCGCGTTGCGTCGGCATCGGCGAGGCCGGCCTCGATTATCATTATGACCAGGCCCCGCGAGACGTGGCCGCGCGCGTCTTTCGCACCCATATCGCCGCCGCCCGGATCAGCGGCCTGCCATTGGTGATCCACGCGCGCGACGCCGACGCCGACGTCGCCGCGATCCTCGAAGACGAGATGGGGAAGGGGGCTTTCAAGGCCCTGCTCCATTGTTTCACGGCCGGCCCGGAGCTGGCGGCGGCGGCGCTGCGTCTCGGGCTCTCGATCTCGTTTTCGGGCGTGCTGACCTTCAAGAACTCCGTCGCCTTGCGCGAGGTCGCGGCCAGCGTGCCGCTCGATCGCCTGCTGGTCGAGACCGACGCGCCATTCCTCGCGCCGATGCCGCTCCGCGGCAAGCGCAACGAACCCGCCTTTGTCGTCCATACCGCCGCCGCTCTGGCCGCCGTCAAGGGCGTGACGCCGGAGGCCTTGGCGGCGGCCACCACGGCCAACGTGCTCAAATTATTCTCGAAAATGCCCGCGCCGGCGGCCCTGGAGGCGGCGTGAGCCTCGAGATCACGATTCTCGGCTGCGGCTCGTCCGGCGGCGTGCCGCGGGTGGCGCAAGGGTGGGGCGCCTGCGATCCGACAAATCCAAAGAACCGGCGGCGGCGCTGCGCGCTCCTTCTACGCCAGACCAACGCCACGGGCGAGGCGACGCAAGTGCTGGTCGATATGGGCGCGGACTTGCGCGCCCAATTGATCGACGCCGGCGTCAACCGCCTCGACGGCATCCTGCTCACCCACTCCCACGCCGATCATACGCACGGCATCGACGACCTTCGGCCCATGGTTCAGGACATGAGAGCCAGGATCGACCTCTACATGGACGCGTTTACCTCCGGGATCGTGCGAAACGCGTTCCGCTACATTTTCGAGACGCCGCCCGGCAGCGGCTATCCGCCATTGCTGAGCGAGCACCGGATCATCGAGGGCCAAAAGCTGAGCGTCAACGGTCCTGGCGGTCCGATCGAGGCTTTGCCTTTTCGTCTCCACCACGGCGAGATCGACGCGCTCGGCTTCCGCTTTGGCGACGTCGCCTACACGCCCGATCTCAACGCCATCCCAGACGAAAGCGTCGCCGCGTTGGAAGGGCTCGACCTGTGGATCGTGGACGCGCTTCGCTACACGCGCCATCCGAGCCATTTCTGCTTGGAAGAGACGCTGTCCTGGATCGAGCGCCTTCGGCCCAAGCACGCCATTCTCACCAATCTGCACACCGACCTCGATTTCGAGGAACTGCGGACGCATTTGCCGCCTGGTGTCGAACCAGCCTTTGACGGCATGACCATCCGGACTTGAGCCGAACGGGGCGGCGGCTCAAACCGCCGGACCATTGGCCGTCCCGGTTGCCAGAGCTTTTAGGTTCCATAATATTGATTATGCGAATATGATATAGAGGCGGTTGGGCTCCCCTCTTTCTTTTGCCGGCGGCCCAAAGGCTTAGGTTGGGTGACTGGCGGCACTGCCGCCGTCACGTCGCTGTCACAGGCCGGAATTGCCTGAAGATTGGTCTTCCGGAGCACAGAAAAGCCTATATTTCCGGTAGCCAATTTCGGGACTTGCTGCTATCGGTTAAGGCAACGCGGGGCTTCTTCCATTTCTATCGGGTACCACCACGGTCAGAAGAGGCTGGTAGCGTTCGCTGCCGGCCCTAATCTATTGGGCGGTCATTTTATTGATTTTGGATTCGCTTTGGAGAAAGCGAGCGTCGGCGGTGAGAAGCGGAGATTAGCAGGCACAACATGAGCAAAGGTAGAGATTTCCGGGGTCCTAAAAAGCGTGGTTTCGACGACGACGCTCCATCCCCCTATGACGCGCCGCGTTTGAATCGTACGCCGCGGCCAGCTTTTGGCGGCGGTTTTGGTGGGGCCCCGGTTGGCGGGCCCGATTTGGGGGGCGGTGCGCCATCTTCCGTGACGGTGGATGCGGTCGTCAAGTGGTTCAAGGGCGACAAGGGCTTCGGCTTTGTCGAACTCGCGAACGGTTCGGGCGACGCGTTCTTGCATATTGGTGCCTTACAATCGGCCGGTTACGAAACCGTGCCGCCCGGCGCCAAGCTCAAGGTGACTGTCGGCAACGGTGCCAAGGGCGCTCAAGTGACCCGCGTCCTTGAAGTCGATACCTCTGGCGCCGCGGAACGGGCGCCGCAGCGTTCGTTCGCCGACGCGCCCCGCCCGGCTCGCCGCGCACCCGATCCGGCCTCCGCCGTACCCGTGAGCGGGAGCGTCAAGTGGTTCGACGACAACAAGGGCTTCGGCTTCGTCCAGTCGAATGATGGCGGCAAGGATGTGTTCGTGCACATCTCGATCCTTGGTCCCGCTGGCATTCAGCATTTGGCCGAAGGTCAAGCCGTCAACATGCGCGTTGTCGATACGCCCAAGGGCCGGGAAGCTCTGTCGATCTCCCTGGGTTGATTGGCGCGCCGTTTGTCCTTTGCTCTTCCGGTCGGGTTCTCCGCCCGACCGGACCTCTTGCTTCGACTTGAAATACGGTTGCGACTCGAAATAGGCCTATCGCCACCGTGTGGTTGATCGGGCTGTTTTCGTTCGACTCTCGCGCGTCGAGGCAGAGACGGTGTCGCACATTTTCCTCGGCCGTGAGCTTTTGTCCATGCCCTCGCCTGCCCTCGACCAATTGCTGGCGATCATGGCTGCCCTGCGAACGCCGGGAACCGGCTGCCCCTGGGATCTCGCGCAAACGTCGCGTTCGATCGCCCCCTATGCGATCGAAGAAGCGTATGAAGCGGTCGATGCGATCGAGCGCGGCGATCTCGACGACATCCGCGACGAGCTTGGCGATTTGCTTCTCCAGGTCGTCTTTCACGCCCGGATCGCGGAAGAGGCCGGTCAATTCACCTTCGACGATGTCGCGCAAGCGATCTGCGGCAAGATGATCCGTCGGCATCCCCATGTTTTCGGGGATTTGCGGACCGCCTCGCCCGAGACGGTTCAAGCCAATTGGGAAAGCATCAAAGCGCGGGAACGCCAAGACAAGCGCGATCGAAGCGGGTCCGGCGATGCGAAGGCGGGTCTTCTTGCCGATGTTCCCGTCACCCTGCCCGGCTTGACCCGCGCGGTCAAACTTCAGTCCAAGGCGTCCCGCGTGGGCTTCGATTGGGGCGACGCGCGGCTGGTGCTCGCGAAAATTCGCGAGGAAATCGGCGAAATCGAAGAGGCGCTCGACGGTCCGAGCGCCGAAGCGGTCGCGGGCGAAATCGGCGACCTTCTGTTCGCCGTCGCCAATCTCGCGCGCCACGCCAAGACGGATCCCGAGACGGCGGTGCGCGCCACCAATTCGAAATTCGAACGGCGGTTTGCCTATATCGAGCAAGAACTCGCCGCGCGTGGCTCGTCGCCCGAGGCCGCGACGCTCGACGAGATGGACGCGCTGTGGGACGAGGCGAAGACGCGCGGACTTTGAGCGACCTCCGCTGTCAAGGCGCCGCGCGCCGCCCGAAAAAGGGATTTTAACGCACGGCGCCGTCCGATGTCTTTTGGCCGTCCCGGCGCGCGATTTCCGGCGCGAGGATTCGGTCCTTGATCAGCCAATCCAAGGCGCGCCGCCACGAATCGTCGGTTTCGCCGCGCTAATCCGTCCCCACGACCTTCATCAGTTCGCCGGTCTTCGCGTCGCGAATGCGAATCTCCAACGACTGCTCCATGACGCTGACTTTGCGAAAAATGCCGACGA
>JARLIW010000245.1 GCA_031291515.1 Beijerinckiaceae bacterium
CGCCCTGGTTCGGGATTGCATGGGGCGAAACCTTCTTTATAAGGAGCCGCAGTCGGAGTGTAGCGCAGCCCGGTTAGCGCACTAGTCTGGGGGACTAGGGGTCGTGGGTTCGAATCCCGCCACTCCGACCATTCATCTTTTGTGAATTGAGGGGCGCCGCGAGCCTGATTGTCGATCCCGCGAGCCATTTGATCTGTGCCATATTCGGACATGGCGCAAATATCGAATTTAATGATTTTTCAATAAACACAACCTCGCATTTCCAAATACTTGAAATTGGAAAATGCACATCTTCTTAAGGCGATGACATTAGTGTGGACGGATTGTGTCCGGACAGGGCTTTGTCATGCGTATCAACCCCGTTTCCAAATTCGTCACCGTCTACGAGGTGCCCGTCGTTCCGCGGCTCTCTAAAGTCGCGCGCGCGCGGCAGGCCGAGGAGGACGTGCTGGTCGAAGAGGGCGAGCAGGATCTCAAGGACGGGCGGCCCAAAAAGCGCCCGCAGCGCATGGTGATTTCCGCGTCGCCCGACGAGCGCGTCGCTCCGGCGCTTCTGTCGGCCCTGATCGATTTGCAAGAACGTCGATAAGTTACCGACGCACCAGATCCCAGCCGCTGAGGCCAAGCCGTTCTTGCGGCATGAAGCGCGCTTTATACGCCATCTTCTTGGAGCCCTCGACCCAATAGCCGAGATAAAGGTGAGGGAGATCGAGCCGGCGCGCGCGTTCGATATGGTCGAGGATCATGAACGTGCCGAGCGAACGGGTCTTTTCCTCGGGCTCGTAGAAGGAATAGACCATCGAGAGCCCGTCGGCCAAAATGTCGGTGAGGCAGACCGCGACGAGCGCGCCGGGCGAGCCGGATGGTCCGGTCAGCCGGTACTCGATCACGCGGCTTTCCACATGGCTGTCTTCGATCATCATGGAATAATCGAGCACGGTCATGTCGGCCATGCCGCCGTCGCCATGGCGGGCGTCGAGATAGCCGCGAAACAGCGAATATTGTTCCGTCGTCGGCTGCGCCACCGCGACGGTCGCGTTGAGATCGGCGTTGCGCTCCAAAATCCTGCGCATTCCGCGCGACACGCCGAAATGGTGAACCTTGACGCGCACCGAGACGCAGGCACGGCAGGATTCGCAGGCGGGGCGATAGGCGATGGTCTGCGAGCGCCGAAAGCCGGATTGGGTCAGCGAGTCGTTGAGGGCAATGGCCCGCTTGCCGATCAGATGGGTGAAAACTTTCCGCTCTTCGCGGCGTGGCAGATAGGGGCAAGGCGACGGAGCGGTCAGATAGAATTGCGGGGCATCGCGCGGCTCTCTCGACACTCTCGCTCCTATCCCGTGATCTAGAGCTTTTTCATCTCGTGACGGCGCGTTAGCTTAGCGCGCTTATGGAAACCCGCAAGGGCATTCACATGACGCCCCCATGCTGAATGACCTTTTTTTGCGCCCGGAGGGACTCGGCTGTTCATACCGGGCGCCGCACCACGATGACGCCGGCGGCGATGTCGTGCAGGCAGCGCTTGTCGTAGGTAAAAAGTGAAATCAGGAAGACCGGCGGGAACATCCAACTGACATAGAGCAAAACCGCATGGACGGCGGCCATCAGGAAGGGAACCCTGGTGCCGTCGACCGTGCGAATCTCGAGGTCCATCGCTCGCATGCCAGGCGTCGCCATCCGCGGCCCCGAAACCGTGAAGCCGTTGTAGAAGAACGCCACGAACGGAAACAGCGGCGGCAAAATCAGCGCGGACAGGCCGAGCGTCGCGATGAACAGCGTGGTCCAAAGTAGCGCCACGAGAATCGACACCAGGACGAAATCCAAGCAAAAGGCGAAGATGCGCCGGCTGCGGACTCCGAAAAACGCCGCCGCCGGCAAATTGGGTCCCGCGAAAACGGGGATGCCGGTTTGATTTTGATAAGGTCCGGTCTGGCTCATGCGCGTATTCCCTGGGCCCCCGAAAAAGCCGGGCGCTCATACCGGCAAGATATGGTTCTGGTCCAGAGCGGCTACAAGCCCGGCTTCGAATAGGCCGTTTTGAGGGGCTGGCGGCCGGTCAAGGCGGCGCTCGTGGTCGTGACCACGCCGTACATTTCGACGAGGTAATTGAGCGCCGTTTCGCTGTCGCCGTCGCCCAGAACGCAGACGGCGTCGGTCGGCACCTGAATCCCGTAGCCGCGGAAAAAGGCGCCATAGGCGGTATGGCGCACGGCGCCATCGGTGTGCTGTCCGGTGATCACGACATCGGTCACGTCGTAATCGATGAACGTGTCCTCGAGGTCGGTATCGTCGAAGGCGCCGTAGAACCGCTTGGTCGTGACGATCTCGCGCTCTTCCCCGATCGGGGCCAGCGCATCGATCACCATCGCGCCATGGGTGCCGGCCATCGCATGGCGGCCCCAAATCGAGACCTCCCGGTCGTCGGCCCGGTGCGCGTCATTGGCATAGACCACGAGCCAATCGGGATCCTTGCGGGCATGATCGATCAGCCGCCGGATCGCGGGCACGATCGGCAACGCGCGGCTCTCGTTGGGAAGGACACCCGTGACGAAGTCGTTGAGCATATCGACGATGATCAGGGCTTTCATGGTCTTCTCCCAAGTTTCAAATCGGGGCGCGAGAATCGCCGGAGGGCATGGCCACGCGCCCAGGCCGATTAGGGCCGCCCTATCGCGGAAAAGTCTATCAGCTTTTCAGTCACATGCGTGAATCGGCCGAGCCTATGCACATGCGCTTCGCACGAAAGGCGTCTTGCTCCCCTGGTAGGTCCGTGGCAATGGGAGGCCAATAATAATTCAAGGGAGTTTCGAATGGTCTTTCTGTTTCGCGGGCGTGATTACTCTTTACGGGGAAGCTCGAGCCGGCGCCTGCAAGCCGCCGCGGCCCTCGTTGTGGCTTGCGTGAGCGCTCCAGGCTTCGCTTTGGCCGCCGGTCCGCTCGATGCCTATCTCCCCGCGAGCGGCACGATCAAGGGCCGCGTCGTCGAACTGCGCGTCGCGCCGGAAGATCAGGCAATTTCCAAGCGTTTTCAGGTCGCCGTTCAAGGCAATATGGATTGGTTCAAGAACTATGTGAAATCGAGCAAGCCGGGCGAGCCGCTGCCCTATAATGCACATATGGGCATTACCGAGGCGCAATATACCCAACTGCTTCACATGAAAGCCGAGTTTAAAGAAAAAGGGACCGTCGAGATCAAGCTCAACCGCGCCGCCGATGGCACCGTGAGCTTCGAGACGAGCGATGCCGCCGCCGCCAATCTGAAGGGGACGCGTTTCCTTGACGGCGAGAAGGTCGCCGAGACGCCCTTCGGCAAGCTCGCGATTTTCAATGAAATCCACCAAGGCGACGCCAACGCGCCCTTTGGCGTCTGGAATGGCGCGGAATGGGCCCGCGTCTCGGAAGACACCACACAGTCTCCGAGCGTGAAGGTCGCGTTTGGCAAGCGCGAACCGTCCGGCGAGGGCGTGTTCTATTATCAGGTCTCGCCTTACAAGGACCAGGACGAACAATCGCTGGTGGTCCTGTACAAGTTGGATTGACGCATTGTCCTTCTCCCATGCGTGGGAGAAGGACTCGTCCTCTTTTTCAAGATTTGCCCGGCGTCCTCGTTCGAAAAAGGTTGCAGCTTTTTCCGGGCATGCGCCAACTTAACTATTTTAGATTTCGCTCGGGATCGGGCCGTCATTCCGAGGCGAGCCCCAGGCGAAAGCCCGGAGTCTAGACGAGAATTTGGGGCGGAGCGCGATTGCAGCCGGCCCTGCGCGCGGCCTGTATTTTTCGGCGCGATTCACAAGCTGTGGGGGAGCTGGATCTGTTTGAAGACTGCTTCTAGTGGAAGTGGATGCCGCCAGACGAAAGCTACGATTCAGAAGCACTTTCCATGTTTCTGGCATAGTCGGCCCAAAGCGAAGAATATGCGGGAACCTTGGCCAAGAGCTGGCCATGTGTTCCTTCTCCCACGAGGCGACCTCCATCGAGCACGAGGATCCGGTCCACGTTTCGGACGGCGGAAAGATGGTGGGACACAAGGATCAAAAGTCGTTCCTTGCCCCATTCCGCAAGCCGTTTTTCCAAAGCGACGGCGGCCTCCGGGTCTAAAAAAGCGGCCGGCTCGTCAAACATGGCGACGCGCGGATGGCGGACAACCGCGCGCGCGATCGAGAGCCGCTGACGCTGCCCGCCCGAGAGCGTGCGCCCGTTCTCGTTCATTTGGGCATCGAGACCGCCAGGCAGCGCATCCACGATGCCGAGGGCTCCGGCAAAGACGAGCGCATCGCGTAGAGCCGCATCGTCGACATTCCGGCCACACGACCTGCGCCGTGACGAGGAAAGTGGCGCGAATTTCCGTAAGCCGGCACAGACTTGCGAGCATCGTTTCCGTCGCCGCCGTCCAGCGGCGCATGCGCGGCCCTTCGCTGGCCTGAGCTTTGACCGTGCCGATGGCATTGACAGTCTCTGACAGGACATTCTGGCGATCACCGATCGAATTATAAAACTCCTCGGACATCGAATAGAGCGTGGCGAGTCGCCCGCGCATGAGAAGCGCGGCAAACGGCGACGCAAGAAGGAAAACCGATCCAATCACGCGGTCATAGTAAAACATCATCAACAGCGAGACCGCGCCGCTGCCCAAATCGAAGACGATCTGCGGAATGACATTTAGGACGAAATCTCGAATTTTCGTCGCCTGCTGAAATCGATTGATCGTGTCGCCGGCGCGAAATTCTTGCCGGTCGATTCGCATCCGAAGCAGATAGACAAAGGCGCGCCGCGAAATCCGGCGGTCGAGAAATGTTGCGAGTTCGACGACGAGCGACTGCCGCCAGCGCGACGCCACGGCCTCGATAAAAATTGCGGCTAGAGCCGCGATAATCAGTCCAAGAAGTTCGATATTCGGCCGACCCGCGATGATGTCGTCAATGGCGCGTTGCGTGCTGACAGGCACGACGAGGCCGACCGCGTAGATGACCCCGGTTATGCAAAACAGAGTCGCCACGCGCGTGCCTGAATAAGTTTTTCACGTGGCAAAATTACATCGAAACCGTTGCCGTTGCGGCATTGGAGCGTCCAAGAGGAAAGACGTCTCCACAAGGCGGGAGTTTTTCCAAAACAAAACCGGGAATTCTTGGAAGGTTTGATCCAAAATGTTCGTTCTTATATTTGCTTTAAGATTGCCTAATTTTTCTCGGTCCGCTTTTAATCACTTCATAAAAATGAAACAGCGTCGGGTGGAATAACATGAATAGACGAATCACGATCGCGCTTCTGCTAGCAAGCGGTTCTCCAGCGGCCTATGCGCAAACGGTCGGCGGCGGCGGCTCGCTGGCCCTCCCGGAAATCGTTATCGACACCGGTGTCAAATTCGACCCGAACGCCGGTAAATTCAACGGGGCGATCGGCGAAACTAGCGACGTAGCCGGCATCAACAAACCGATCCTGGATATCCCGCGCTCGGTCTATGTCGTAACGCCGCAAACTCTCCAGCAGCAGATGCCGCAAAGCTTGGCGGAAGCGGTGGAATCGATCCCCGGTACGTTCATCGGCCAAACCAACGGCGGCAATTCCGACTTCATCACGATCAAGGGTTTCCAAGTCAGCACCACGGATGCCTTCCTGGTTGGCAATAATAACGGTCTTCTCGTCGACGGTATTCGCGCGCCCTACGATCGGGCCTTCAACGCAAATACCCAGAGCATCGAGCTGCTCAGCGGCCCGGCGTCATACATGTATGGATACGCCTCGGAAGGCGGCGTTCTCAATCTAACACGCAAACTTCCGTTGCCTGACGCCCATTACTCGGTCGATCTTCTGGGCGGAGCGGTGACCGGATCATTCAAGGATATCGCCGGCTCGTTCGATTTTACCGGGCCGCTCTATAAATCGACCGAAGGCGTCCTTGCCTATCGCCTGGTCGGAAGTGGTGCGCAAGACCAGCCTTGGCGCATCGGAGATACCGTGTCCCGAGACTTTCTCATGGCGCCGACCTTCGCTTGGTACAGCGACGTGCTTACGGCGACAATCGCCTATGAACATGGCAAGAATCAGCAACCCTATGATCGCGGCGATACGAGTCTAAACGGCGCGCCGTTATCCATTCCTCGCACGGAATCTTTGACGGAACCCTTCTCGACATACGACGAAAAGGTGGACTGGGTTCACGGCAAGATCGATTATAATTTGAACAAGGACACCGACTTCCACGTCCGTTATTCTTATTCGTCGACCAATATGGTCTTCAACGAAGTTCGCTCGGACCATCAAAGCGATTTCAATCCGGCGACCGGGCAGCTTTCACAATACCTCTACACCAACGCGCCCGCGGGCGGCGCGACAACGGATCAAGGCCTCATCAGCGCCAGCGGCGTTCATCGGTTCGATACTGGCGCTTTCCATCATGAATTCCAAGCAGGCATTGACTATTATAGCGCCAGAACGATCGAGGCGAACGAATACGAGAGCACGAGCGTCGATAATTTCAATGTCTATAACCCGGTGTACAACCAATTTAATCCCGCTGCCGTTTTCAACCTCGGTTCCCTGATTGGATTGTCGCCTAATTCGCCCATCTCGGTCCAAAAGTCGCGAGAGCTCGGCATCTTCGGTCAAGACGCCATCACATATGGACCTCTTACGTTGACGGGTGGTGGTCGCTATGCCGAAATTTACCAGTATGAGAGATACTTTGGCGGTATCGATACAAACAATACGGCGCATACCTTCCTGCCGTCCGCTTCCGCTCTCTATAAGATCAACGCTAATACGGCGCTGTTTGCGGATTATGCACAATCCTACAATCCGAATATCTACGCCGTCGGCCTAGGAACTAATTTGAAATTCGCAGGGCCGATCCTTCCTGAAACGGGAACGGGCTATGAAGCCGGTATCAAGGCCAAATTCTTGGACGGGAATATTCTCGCCCAGGCTTCTGTTTTCCGGATCGACAAGACGAACGTTCAGACGGAAAATCAAGCGGGTGACCTCACGTTCGCGCAAGCGCAGCGTTCGGAAGGCGCGGCGCTATCGGTTCTCGGGCGTCTAACCCCGAATATTGATGTCAAGGTCGCTTATAGCCATCAGCACGTCGTCGTGACTGGCGATGATCCGATCCAAAACGACGTCGGCAATCAAGTCATCAATGCCCCGTCCGACACGTTCTTCGTATCGTCGACGTACCACTTCCTCGAAGGCCCCCTGAACCATTTGTCGGTGACGGCGGATGTCAACGGGGCGACAAAGAACGCCGTCGATTCGCAAAACTCGTTCTTCCTTCCCGGATTCGCCGTGGCGGACGTCGGATTCTCCTACGACTATAAGCCTCGGCCGGATTCGCCGCTCACGCGTCTGTCGTTCAAGATCGCCAATGTGTTCGATACGACCTATTATCCCGCAACGGGCAGCAAAACGAACTGGATCACGGTCGGGCAACCCCGGACGTTCCTCCTCGATCTCAGTGTGAGCCTGTAACGCCAGGCGCGCGCGCTCGGAACTCGCCTGGCTCGCTTTTCCGGAGCCAGGCGAGGTCGCCTTGGGCGCTTACGTCCAAGCGGATGAAACCGAGACCATCGCGAAACCGCTCAAAGACGAGCCTGAAATGAGATGTCTCCGGTGCCGTTTCGTTTCGAATTCGTGACTATGCCGGGCCGGGGCGGGAAAGGTTATGGCGTCATCGTCCTCTATCACGTCATCGACCCCGCCTTGCCGTTTGACAACAATCTGATTTCGCTGCTTTCGGCGACGGAACGCGATTCGGCCGCTCGCTTCCAATTCGCGATCGACCGCCGGGCCTATATTCTTTCTCATCTCGTGATGCGGTACGGTTTCACGCTCATGGACGTGCCATTCGACGCCGTCCTCGCGAAAACGGATCTCGGCCGCCCCTTCGTCGAGCGGTCGTCGCTCGTATTCTCTCTTAGCCGGACGCGCGAGGTGGTCGCCTGCGCCTTTTCAGTCGAAACCAACCTCGGTCTCGATGTCGAGACGTCGGAGAACTTCGGCGATCTCGCGCTTCTCACGCCGGTGATGATGACGCGAGACGAGCGAAAACGGCTTCAGGAGTTGCCCGACGCGCAACAAAAACAGTCCGTCCTCGGAACATGGACGCGAAAGGAAGCGCTTCTCAAGGCCATCGGTTGCGGCCTTTCCGTCGCGCCGGATACGTTCGCGACGGGCTGGAGCAACGATCATGTCACCGGTCTTCCCGGCGAATGGCATTTCGTCGAACGTCGGTTGAGCCCGAACGTTCATTGCGCCCTCGCCTTGCCGCGACGCATCGAAAGTCCGTCCGTCGAATTTCAACCTATCTATCTTTCACGGTGAGGCGGCAAAGTCTCAGGAAAAGAAACCCTTCATCGAAGCATAGAAGCGGCGAAACCCATCGGGGTCGATTAATCCGCCATCGCGCCGAACCCAGTCGGTTTGTTGATAGAGCCGTGGCCCATCCTGGTTCTCATCGGAGCCGAGTGCATCGCCGATCTCCCATAGCTCGCGCCCATCGGCGTGATAATGCGTGAACATGATCCGGCGCGACAGTTGCGGATTTTTCGCGGGCAGGGTGCCATGCAACAGATCGTTCGAAAAGATCAGAACATCGCCGCGTCGCAAGATGACGGGAACAGGCCATGCCGCGTGTTGGTCCATCCAATCGGCGAGAATTTCCATCGAATGGTCGCCGAGTTCGCCGTGCCACGCGAGCCATGTTTCCGCGCTCGCGCCGTCCGCCCACATCCGATGGAGCTGTTCGCGCGCGCCTGGCACGGCATCGATCAGACGATCGGGAAACGAC
The DNA here is from genome assembly GCA_031291515.1 of Beijerinckiaceae bacterium. Taxonomy (GTDB): domain Bacteria; phylum Pseudomonadota; class Alphaproteobacteria; order Rhizobiales; family Beijerinckiaceae; genus RH-AL1. The sequence goes on from JARLIW010000245.1 coordinate 8,783, forward strand.
GCGAATTCCAAATGCGATTTCGGTAAAAACCACATGGGGCCGGCGTCTGGATGAACATCGTCGACGGGCGTCCAAACGATCACCCGACCGCCCGGTGGCCGCGTCACCTGTCCGAAATTATGGAGATGCGGCGTGCCGCGCCGCGCCGCGTTGACGGCGAGCGATCCCGGCGATTCCGCGAGCAAGCGCGTATAGCGGGCGACAGGCTCCTGGCCGAAAATCTGGCGCAGGACGTTCTGAATTCCCGCATGAAGCGCGATGTTTTCGATCGCTTCGTTCTCGTAGGCGCGTCGGGTGAGCCGATCCATGGCGTCGAAACGATCGCGGGCGGGCGCATCCAGCGCGACATTGAGATCGGGATAGGCCTGCCGGAGACCGGCGAGGGCGGTCGCGCAGGCTTCGACATCATCGACCGGCAGAATGCCATGAAGAACGAGAAAGCCGTTCTCGGCGAAACTCGCGCGGAGATCGGCGCCCGTCGAGGCCGGGGTGCGATTCGCCGACGCGGTCATAATCCATGGCCTTCCATGGCTTCGGTGAGGCTGCGCGGCCGCATATCGGTCCAATGGGCGTTTACGAAGGCCAGCGCATCCGGCCGGCTCGCATCGCGAAGGCGGACGTCCCAACCGGCGGGAACTTCGGCAAACGCCGGCCACAAGGAATATTGTCCTTCGCCATTCACCAGCACGAGGTAACGTGAATCCGGATCATCGAACGGATTTGTCATTTTCGCATCCTTTCCGCATTTTTGTGACGTAACGCTTTTTCCAGGCCGCCGCAGATCGTGGTGAGCGGAACGGGTTTCATCATGTCGCCATGGCGACACGCGATGAGATGGCGATGGACGATGCCGTCGACGCGCGTGGTCCAGTCGAACGGCGGCGCCAATCCCGCGTTGGCGATGAAGAGATCCAAATCGCCGCGCAGGCGGGGCGGGTCCCAACCGGTCGCCATTTTCACATTGTTGCGCGTGATGCGCACGAGAGCGTCGATATCGCGCGGCCGCAGCGACGACAGAACGCCACGGTCGGCAAGAAGCGTATCGCGCAAAGGCGCTTCGCGTCGCGGTGGCACGATGGCGCCGATCATCTGCAATTGGTCGTCGAGAAGCTCGTCGTCGTCGAGCGGCATGGACTGACCGGCGCCGCGGACCGGATAGGCATCGAGAAGCGCGACGACGCCGGGCATTTCGCCTTCTTGTTCCAAGCGCGCGGCAATCGCGTAAGCGACGAGGCCGCCAAACGACCAGCCCAAGAGGTGGTAAGGCCCGTTCGGTTGAACCGATCTCATCGCGGCGAGATAATCGGCCGCCATGCTTTCGATCGTGTCGGGAAGGTCGTCGCCGCTGGCGAAACCGCGTGCTTGCAAGGCATGGATGGGTTGATCCGCGGGCAGGTGCCGCATGAGCCGCGCATAGACCCAGCTTAAACCGCCGCCGGGATGGATGCAGAACAGACGCGGCCTCGTGCCTGTCGCGCGCAGGGCAATAAGCCGTTCCAAGGGATCCGCCACCACGTCGGCCTGGCCGGAGGCCGTCGCGAGGCTCTCGACCGTCGGATTGTCGAACAACGTCCGGATCGAACAAATGATATTTGAACGCGCCCGCAAGAGGCCGATCAGGCGCATTGCCAGAAGCGAGTCGCCGCCAAGTGCGAAGAACTCGTCCGCGACGCCGACACTCGGCAGATTGAGAACCTCGCGGAAAAGGCCGCAAAGCATTTCTTCGCGTTCGTCACGCGGCCCCCGTTGTCCGGGGGACGAAGCGCGGTCCGGCGCGGGCAAGGCGGCGCGGTCGAGTTTGCCATTCCGCGTCAGCGGCATGTGGGGCAGAAGAACGAAACTCGATGGCATCATATAGTCGGGAAGATAAGCGGCGAGCGCTGTCCGCAGACTGCTCGCATCCCGCGGCGCGAGCCCGTCGAGGACCGCATAGGCGACCAGCTGCCGGTGGCCACCCGCGTTCTCGCGCACGGCGACAGCTGCTTGCTTCACGCCCTCGACCCGTGACAGACGGCTCTCGATTTCGCCGAGTTCGATGCGGAAACCGCGAATCTTCACTTGGTGATCGGACCGCCCGACATAGACGAGGGACCCGTCTTCGCTTCGCCGGGCAAGATCGCCGGTGCGGTAGAGGCGTTCGCCCGGCTCGCCTCCGGGTTCGGCGACGAAACGCTCCGCGGTCAGATCCGGACGGCCGAGATAACCGCGCGCGAGCCCTCCACCGCCAACGAAGATTTCGCCGATCACGCCATTCGGCACGTCTTGGAGCGCCGTATCGAGAAGCCGGATACGAAGATCCTCGATCGGGTGCCCAATCGGGCTCCCGCCGCCGCCGGACGGGGCCGGCAGGGATAAATGGCTCACATGGACAGTCGTTTCGGTGATGCCGTACATATTGACGAGGCGCGGCGATTTGGTTCCAAACTGATCGAACCAGGGCTCGAGCCTTGCTTGATCGAGCGCTTCGCCGCCAAACACGACAAGCCGTAACTTCAGGCGAGCGCCGGAAAGCGTCTTCGTCTTGGCGGCATTGGCGAGTTCGTAAAAGGCCGACGGCGTCTGATTGAGGACCGTCACGCGCTCCGCCACCAGCAAATCGAAGAAATCCGAGGGGTCGCGAGATGTTTCCCAGGGAACGATGACAAGGCGGCCGCCATGAAGCAGGGCGCCCCAGATTTCCCAAACGGAGAAATCGAAAGCCGCCGAGTGGAAAAGCGTCCAGCAATCACGGTCGTCAAAGGCAAATTGCCGGGTTGCCGCGAAGAGCCGGAGCACGTTGGCATGGGTGACGGTCACGCCTTTCGGCCGCCCCGTCGAGCCCGAGGTGTAAATCACATACGCGGGCGCGAGGGAATGAATGCGGATCTCCGGCGCGCGCGCGGACTGGCTTGTAATCGCCGCCGCCGTCACCGCGTCGTCGATCGCGACCGCCGCGACATCCAGCGGAAGCGCGGATACATTATGCGCAAGAATAATTGCTAGCGCGACACGGGCTTCCGCCATGATGTCCGCAACGCGGGCCGCTGGCAGCGCCTCGTCGATCGGGAGGTAGAAGCCGCCCGCTTTGAGGATCGCCAACATGGCGATGACTTGGCTCGGACCGCGCGGCACTATGACCACCGTGGGCCGATCAAGCCGGAGGCCAGATTTGATGAGATGATGCGCAAGCCTATTCGCCGCGATCTCGAGCTCCGTATAGGTGAGACGCCTAGAGCCGTGGATTATCGCGACGGCATCGCCGCGTCGCGCGGCCTGCCGATCAAATACGCCGGGGATGTTCGCGTCCGACATCGGCAGCGTCGGCAAAGCGAGCGTCCGCGTCAAAGATTGCCCGAGCGCGCCGACGACCACTGTCGGCCGCCGCGAGAGATCGTCGAGCAGGGCGACGAAACGGTCCGCGATGGAGCGGGCCGTGCCTTCGGGAATGATATCGGTGCGGGCATTGAAGCGGAGTTCGAGTTGTTCTTTCGGGACCACGACAATCGACAGCGGATAATGGGCGACGTCGTCGCTCCAGATCCGGGAAACCGAAAGGCCACCGGCCGGGCGTCCGAGCGCCGCGTGATCGAGCGGATAGCTTTCGTAGGCGAGCAGTGTGTCGAATAATTCGCCGAGACCGAGCGCGCGCTGGATTTCGGTCAGTCCAACATGCTGATGCGGCAGCAGGGCGACCTGCGACGCCTGCACGCCGCGCAGAAACGCGCCGATGCTCTCGTCCTGTCGGATGGTGGCGCGCAACGGCAGGGTGTTGATGAAGAGTCCGACGCTCGTCTCGATCCCTGGAAGCTCGGCGGGACGTCCCCCGATCGTGATGCCGAAAACGACATCGTTGCGGCGCGTTAGTCTGCCGAGGAGGATCGCCCAGACGGCCTGTATCACCGTGTTGAACGTAATTCCCTCAGCGCGCGTGAGCGCGACGAGCGCGGCATTTGTTTCCGGCGCGAGCCGGAGCCGAAAATGAACGCGCGGACCATCGCCTTGCGCGGGAGCGGCGGCGAGACGCACCGGTCCATCGAGACCGGATAAAGCCTCGACCCACGCCTGAAGCGCCGCGGGCCTATCCTGGTGGACGAGCCACCGGGCAAAGTCCGCCCGGCGCGACGGCGCTGGCAATTCGACCAATGGATCGGCATGAAATGCCATGAGGTCGTTGATGATGTTCGGCATCGACCAGCCATCGACAATAATGTGATGGAAGGTGCAGAGCAAACTGAATTGCTCATCACCGTGACGGACAAGGCAAAAACGCGCGAGCGGATCCGCGCTGTCGAGCCGGAACCCGGCCGCGCGGTCCTGATCCATGACGAGCCGCATGGCGTCTTGACGGGTCTCGTAATGACTGGCGGAACGATCCAGAACCTGCCATCCGGGGACGAGGCCGCGACGGATCGCTTGCACTGGACGCGCATCGTTCGTGTCGAGAAACGTTGCGCGCAAGCTGTCATGCCGGGCCAACAAGAGCGTGGCGGCGGCGCGGAGACGGTCTACATCCAGCGTGCCGTCGAGCTCGAGAACGAGTTGTGAAACGTAGAGCGGAGAGGCCGCCCCGTCGTAGCGCGCATGGAACAGCAGGCCCTCTTGCAATGGTGCTAGAGGCAGAAAACCCTCCGCGTCCGGCACGGCCCGGCAGAGCGCGGTCACTTGCGCCTGCGTCAGCGAAACGAGCGGAAAGTCCGAGGGAGAATGACCGCCGTGGCCCGCCTTGACGGCATCGGCGATCGCGAGAAGGGCCTCGTCCCAATAGTCGGCGATCGCCGCGACCTCGCATTCAGCGACGAGCCGCGGTGCAAAGGACCAATCCGCGACGATCTCGGCCTCGCTCGACCGGTCAATGGTCATTGCGTTGACGGTCAAAATATGCGCAAGCGGCAAAGCCGCGTCGGCTGTGGCGCCGAACCCGTCGAGCGCTCCGCTCGAACGGCCGAGATAGTTGAACAAGATCTGCGGTTCGGTGGTGTCCCGGAGGATTGCGGCGTCGCCGTTGCCCATGTCCGCGAGCGCGCGCAGGAGGCCGTATCCGTTGCCGTCGCCAGGCACTTGGCGCCGTTGCTCCTTTACCGCCAAAACAGCGTCACGGATCCGCTCCGATTCATCGTCGGAACTGGACTCGATAGACAGCGACAGCGGATGCATGACGGTGAACCAGCCTACCGTGCGCGTCACATCGAATGCGGCTTGGTTCCGGCCGTGCCCCTCGAGGCCGACCAGCAGCGGACGGTTGCCGTGGATCCGCTCCCGTCCGTTCCGCCACCGCGCGACGGCCATCCCGAGCGCCGTCAAAAGGATATCGTCGATGCTCGCGTAAAACGCCTCCGGCACGGGTCCGAGAAGGGCTTTGGTCAGTTCAGTCGGCAACGCCTTGCGGACGATCCGCCGCGTGCCAAAGACGTCATGCGTCCGATCCAGCCTCGCGTCGGGCATGAACGCCCCTGAGGGATCGAGCTGCCGGACCCAATAGGGAAGTTCCGGCAGATGCGAGGGCGCGGCGCCGACATGGGCAAGCGCGTACGAACGGAACGGCGTCGCGGGCGGCTCCACGGGACGGCGGCCCACGAGGTCTTCGACGTCCTGCGCGATGATCCGCAGCGACACGCCATCGCTAACGAGATGGTGGAGGCACAAAAGAAGCGCGGACCGGCCATCGCCGTCGAACCATGTCGCCTGAAGCATGATGCCGTGTTCGGGCTCGAGCATAGCCGCGAGGTTATTCCGTTCCTGTTCGATCTGCTCCGCATAGCTATCGGACGCGATCGTTTTGCTGGAAAGCATTGGGGGCGGGAACGCATCCGCGGCCGGGACGACAAAATTCCATTGTCCGCCTTCGCCGACGACGAGCTTGGCGCGCAGCACGTCATGTACTTGCCACAAGCCGTTCAGGACCGCCGCGGCGTCGTCGCGCCCGGTGCCCGACGGCAAGTCGACGAGAAGGGATTGCGCGTAGCGGCCGATCGGGCCGCCGCGCCGTCGCAGCCAATGCATGATCGGCGTGGGTTCGAAACTCCCAATACCCGACGCCGATGCCCGCGTGGCGGGTTTGGCCGGTCTCGCGACCGCGGCCAGAGCCTTGATCGTCTGCAGTTCAAATATTTCTTGGGGCTTTAACACATATCCGGCGCGGCGCAGTCTGCTCACCAGTTGGATCGACAAGATGGAATCGCCGCCGAGCGCGAAAAAACTGTCGGCCGCTCCGACATGCTCGACCTTTAGAAGCTTGGACACAAGCTCGGCGAGCACCTTTTCGACTGGCGTGGAAGGCGCGACAAAGGAACGATCCTGCTGCCCGAATTCGGGCAAGGCGACGCGATCGATCTTGCCGTTGCGCGTCAAGGGCAATGCGCCAACGGCGACAAGATCGTCGGGCACCATGTAATCCGGCAATTTCAAAGACAGGAGCTTCCGCCAGTCGACCGGCGGTTCCGGCGCGACGACATAAGCCACCAGTCGTTGCCGGCCTTCGCGATCGTCGCGTTTTAAGACAAGCGCCCGTTCGACATCCGGCAAGGATAGCAAAACGGTTTCAATTTCGGTGGGTTCGATGCGGTGGCCGCGCACTTTGATCTGATCGTCGGTCCTTCCCAGGAAGATCAGCACGCCGTCTGAACGGCGCCTGACCAGATCGCCCGTCCGATACATCCGGCGCCCCGGTCCGCACCAGGGCGCGGCCACGAAACGCTCGGCGGTGAGGGCGGGGCGACCGAAATATCCGCGCGCGAGCCCCTCGCCTTCGATATACAGTTCACCCGGCATGCCGGGCGGAACCGGCTGCAAGCTATGATCGAGAACCAACAGACGCGTGCCGGCGATGGGCGTCCCGATCGCGACGCCGCCGGTCTCCGGATCGCCAGTTTGCACTCGATAGACGACGCAGCCGACGACGGTTTCGGTTGGCCCATACTCGTTGAAGAGTTCCATGTCGGGGGCTGAACGGCGCCACGGCGCAAGCGCGTCCGCCGTTAGGGCTTCGCCGCCAATGACGAGGCGGCGCGCGAGCTTGGCGACGCGATCGGCCGGCAGCATCCCCGCAAGCAAGGAGACTTGCGCCGGCGTGACCTTCAGCAGCGAAAACGTCTCGTGACGGCTGGCCAAGAGATCGAATTGGCGGCTCTCGTCGAGCATGACGACGCGTTCGCCCGCAAGAAGCGGCAAGATCAGGCTCGTCATCGTCGCGTCGAACGCGATCGACGTCGTGACCGCCGCGCCGTCGCCGTGGCCGAGCCCATAGTGGGCAATCCCCCATGCCGCGTAATTGGACAGGCCGCGATGGGTAACCGCGACACCCTTCGGCGTCCCCGTCGATCCCGAGGTGAAGAGAATATACGCGCACGTCTCCGGAAGCGGGACGACGGAGGGAAACGGCGCGCCGAATTCGGCCCCGTCGATCGTCAGGCATCCGGGTATCTCCGCATGCCCGGCGCATGCCGGAGCGGCGAGGGTGACGCCGACGGCGGCTTCCGCGATCAAAGCGCGAATGCGTTGCGGCGGTTGGCCGGGATCAAGCGGGACAAAGGCCGCGCCCGTCTTCAGAACGCCAAGGAGCGCCGCGACAAGGGGAGCGCCGCGCTCGAACAGCAAGGCAACCCGATGCTCCGGTCCGACGCCACGCCCGGCCAGGCGGAGAGCGATCGCGTCGCTCCACCGGTCGAGATCGCCGAAGGAGATCCGTATTTCGCCGTCCTCCACGGCGACATCGCGCGAATGCGCGGCGGCTTGGGCCCTGAAGCGTGCGATCGCGTCCCGGAACGGAGCGGGATCCGCGCCCGTCAAGAGCGCCGTCTTCTGCTCGCTGGGCGGCATGGCGGCAAGGCGATCGACGACTTGATCGGGGTCGCTGCAAATTCCCCTGATGAGACGCAAGAGGCGCTTCAAGATCTCTTCGCCGACCCCCGCTTCGAACAGATCGACACGGTAGTTGAGACGAAACTCGAGCTTTTTCCCGGGAAGCGCCAGAAGAGATAGCGGATAGTGCGACGTCTCGTGCCCTTCGATATGATCGATCCGCAGACCGCTCGCCGCTCGGCTCGAATCCCGATTGGGATAGCTCTCGTAAACGACGAGCGTATCGAAAAGCTCGCCCTGTCCCGCGATCCGTCGAAGGTCGCGAAGTGGGGCATTCGGATGGGCCAGCAGCGTGCCCATGCGGTCTCGCACCGCATGGCAGAGAGCCGCCACCGTGGCGCCGCCATCCACCGTGATCTGCAACGGCAAAGTGTTGATCAGCAGGCCGACGATTTGCTCGGAGCCGGCCAGTTCCGGCGGCCGCCCCGAGATCGTGACGCCGAACGCCGTCGCGCTCTGGCGCGTTAAACGAGCAAGAAGGATCGCCCAAGCCGCCTGCACGATGACGCTCGGCGTGACATGCAAGGCCGCGGAGCGGGCCGCCAGGGCCGATGTCTCAGCTTCGGTGAGGGAGGCACGGGCGACGGCGGGGACCATCAAGGCGGCGTTCCCGGTATCCTCGATAAGCCGGGTCAGCGGCGGTACCGATGCGAGCGCGCTCGTCCAATGCGCGATCTCGGCTGTTTTGTCCTGGATCCCCAGCCATTCCATAAACCGGCCATGCGGCACGGGCGGCGGCAACGCGTGACCTTCGTAGAGCGCGACGAGATCGCGCGTGACAAGCGGAATCGACCAGCCGTCGAGCATGAGATGATGCAGCGTGATCACGAGGCGCGGCGCGTCATCGCGTCGGCGCAACAAGGCAAAGCGGATTAATGGCGGCTGCGATGGATCGAACCTGTCAGCCTGATCAGCCACGAGCCAAGCCTGTTCTTCGGCGGCGTCGGCGATCGTCCGCTCTTCCCACAAGAGACCGAGCGTCGAGGAGACGACCTGGACCGGCCGTTCGAAACCATGGTGTTCGAAGCTCGCGCGAAGCGCCTGATGGCGGGCGACAAGGGCGTCGCAAGCGGCGCGAAGCCGTTCGCCGTCGACGGGGCCTCCGAGCTTGGCCACGAGTTGCACAATGTAGGCGTCGTGACCCTTTTCGTCATAGAGCGCATGAAAGAGCAGGCCATCCTGAAGAGGCGTGAGCGGCAGAATGTCTTCAAGGTGGGGCACGCGCGCGATGATGACGTCGAGATCATCTCGCGTGATTTGGACAAGCGGCATGTCGGCGGGGATCAGGATTGGACGCGCAGAGTCGCGGTCCGCCAAAGCAATGATTGCCCGCGCCGCCTTGCGCCATTCCGCGCCGAGCCGCTTCACGACATCGCTGGCGACAATCGCGGGAGCCCACGCCAGCTCGACAGAGAAGGTTGCGCCATGGGCGCTGGAAACCACGCGCGCCAGGATCTCTACAGCATGAGCGAGGGCCATGCTGGGATCGCGAACGACACGAAGCGCCGGGTGATCTTGGGCCGGCTGCCATGGACCGGCCCCTTCGCTGAAGCGCCCGAGATAATTGAAGCCGACATCCGGCGTGGGGGCATCCGCGAGGCTTTCGCCAGCGACGTCGTTCAGATAACGCAGCATCCCATAACTGACACCCTTCAGGGGAATCGCGCCGAGCGTTTCCTTGACGGCGCGAAGCAATTGCCGCGGTCCGTCGTCACTGGTGACGGGCGGCCCGTCGAGAAGCACCGGAAAGAGACTGGTGAACCAGCCAACCACCGCGCCGGCGTCGTACCCAGGGATGACGTCTTCCCGGCCATGACCTTCGAGGTCGATCCGCAAGGCGCCGCTTGCGGTCCCGTTGACGGCGCGCGCGGCCACGAGGAGCGCGGCGAGGAGGATATCGTTGATCCGTAACTTTAACCGGCCGGGAACGGTTTCCAGCAATGCGCTCGTTTCAGCGGGATTTAATGTGAAATACATCTTTTCCGCGGCGCCGACGACATCCCGTTTCGGATCGAGCGGACCGGACGCGAGGGACAGCGATGGCGCTGATTGGATGTTGCGCCAATATGGCAATGTGCTCGCGACGTCAGTCTCGCTGGCTTGGGCGACGAGTCGGTGGGCCCAAATCCTAAAGCTGCCGGATGGGGGCAACGAAATGCGCTCGCGTTCCCCCGCGCCCCCCTTTGCCAGCGCCGCGAGTTCGCCAGCGAGGATCCGCCAGGATACGCCGTCCACGGCCAGGTGATGGACGACAAGCAGAAGTTGGCGGGCGGACGCGTCCGGAAGCGAAAGCAGACGCGCTTCGAGGAGCCGGCCTTCCTCGGGCTGAAGCCTCGCCGCCGCGTCATGCATCGCGTCCGACAAGTCCGCGTCGCGCGGCAACAAGATGATGGCATCGCGGAAGCGGCCGGGCTCGCTTGGGAGCACATCAAGCGTCCAATCGGCGTTGAGCCGCAAGCGCAATGCGTCATGGCGTGCCTCCAGCACGTCGAGCATCCAGGCAAGCGTCGAAACGGTCAAATCAGAGGGAACGTTGAGAACAATCGCCTGGCTGAAATGCGTCGACGGACCCCGGCCTTGAAGCCAACGGACGATCGGAGTCGCGGGCAACGACGAACCGGGGAGGATTGATTCCTCGGCCTGCTGTCGGACCGGCGTCGCCGCGAGGGCCAATCCAGTGATGGTTTGGTGACGGAAGACATCCCGTGGCGTGAACGAGAGACCATGGGCCCGGGCGCGCGCCACAAGCCGCAGCGAACTGATACTGTCCCCGCCTTTATGGAAGAAGTTTGTATTTGCGTTGACGTCGTGTGTTCCGAGGATTTCGGCGAAGAGGGTGGCGATCAGCTGCTCGTTTGGGGTGCGGGGCGCGATCGGGGTTTCGCCGGCGTCGAGCACGCCGGGGTCTGGAAGCGCGGCCCGGTCGAGCTTGCCGTTGGCGTTGAGCGGCATCGCCGCGATCGCGACGAAGGCGGCGGGGACCATATAGTCCGGCAGGGTTTCCGCGAGATGCGCCCGCAGGTCCGCCGAGGCCGGCATGGCGTCCTTGGGGACGATATAGGCGACGAGGGACGCCAGGCCGGTGCCCAGATCGCGCGGGACGACCA